>NZ_JBJEXT010000009.1:56026-60372 GCF_051886055.1 Mitsuokella apri
CGGATCGTGCTCTTGGAACGTCCGCTTGTCACAAGGCTGTTCCCGCTCTGCGACCGCTGGCAGGAGCAGCTCCGGACCGGTGCTGCTGTACCGCCCTTCCGGGGCAGGAAACCGTGATACTGGCAGAAAAGAAACTGGCACTGCCTGCCGCTGCTCATCCTTTGCCGAAATTTGCCCGCTGCCGATGAACTATACAGACACACGAAAATCTTCCGCAGCATTTTGTTTCAATGCGTGGGATTGTGGCTGGACTGGACATGTTGTTATGCCTGACCGGCTTTTCTCTGTAAATATGCATATTGTTTGTATATATTATTCATATATGTACGTTGTTTACGGCATACCAGATTATAATTATGCAGATATATAAGATGATATCTATACTATTTGGACCGTATCCATGTGGAAAGACGTTTATTATGATAGTCGGATGAAAAATAAGATTTAAGTTGATTTGGTGATGAGATATTTCACCAGAAAGATTGCGAGGGAAAAACCTGCATATAAATCTCTTTAACATTATAGACAATAATACTATTCTATTAAAACTGAGAGTGTTTTTGCGAATGATACGAAGGGGATATTCGTAATGGATGCGAATAAAAAAGACATAACAGAAGAAATGCGGAAAATAGAGTATTCTGCCAAATTAAGAAATATGTACAGAGATAAAGAGATAGCTTTTAGAAGTTTGATACAAGCGGGAACGAAAACCTTTAAAACAACTTTACTTGTTAGTGGGACCAGTACTTTTTTAACCTTATGTATAGCTGTTATATATCTCTTATATCTCGAGCAATCTAATTTGATTTCTCAAGATACTAGCAGATATATCATTATTTCACTTAGTATCTTCATTCTGACATTGTTTTTATCTTTGATATCATATGGCATTCATTACCTATCACTGGATGCATATTATGTAGATTTGATTTCACAATTACCAAGAATAAATGCTGGTGTTAATAATGGGGATTTTGATAATCTTGTTTATTCGAAAAGGTCAGATGCATATGATGAGATATTGAAGCAGCTTATTATCTGTATATATGTAGGACTATTTATCGGGTTTGTATTCTTATTGTTATCATTAATACAGATATTCAATGTAGATATCTCATATGGCTATCTTCTTTTGTTCATCGCATCGATTATTGTAATTTGTCTTATAATATCATACAAAAACATAAGTCATAAGGGATGAGTGATATGATGATATTTTTTATAGTATATCTTTTCTCGATATATTTACTTATCTCTTATGATCCTGTACGAAGCGGAAAAACCACTATAGTATTGATCGGAATATTAGCTATAATAATTTCTGTTTCGTATAGTAATGGCTGGTTCATTATCAATAAAATTGAATCTGATGCTATTGCTTTATGGATTATTTTCTTTTGTATCCGAGTTTGTCTTTCAATTGGGTCGTGTCTATCAAAAAGAAATCTACGAAAGAAAAATCTACCGTTTAAACCAGAACTTTTTCCAAAACGACATCGTGATCTGCAGCGATTGAAAAAATTTCTGGAGACAGCAAACATTATTGGACTCGATGCAAAATGGGGAATGGGTAAAACTTTTCTCTTATCACAATTACAAAACGAAGAAGACATATCCCAAAATTATTATATTATAGAAATAAGTGTTTTGACCTGTAAAGTGGACCAATTAATACCAGTATTGTTTCATGAATTAGATAAGGTATTAAAGAAGGATGGTATCTTATCTTTGCAGTCAGAATCGGTGAATGCATTATTTGATAGCCAAAAAGATTTCCGTAGTATTATTAATTTTTTTCTGGATAAAAATGAAGGAGCAGCAGAAAGCCTAAAAAAATTTAAAATACAGCTTGGAAATATGAGAAAAGACTTAATTATCATCTATGAAGATCTTGATCGTATTGATGATGATAAAATAATAAAGCAGATACTAGCGATTAACGAACGGCTTAGCAATTCTCATATTAAAATCATTTATCAATATGATTATAGCAGAATGGCTAGCCTAGGGATAGATATAAATTATCTAGAAAAGTATATTCCATATTCAATGAAATTAACGGAATTGGATTTTCTCGAGATTGTGGTTATGGTATTATGTGAACTAAAAGTAGATACGCACATTTTATCTGCTGATGATCTAAAAATTTCGTCTAGCCAAAATCAAGATTTGTTAGAGAAAATACAAATGGAACAATCTTATTTTCATGAATCGCCAATGAGTAAGATGTTAGAGGAAGTAAGTTATACTCCGAGAAATATTCGGCTTTGGATAGAAGAAATTATATCAATGATTTCTGGATACGATTTTTATAAGAATTCAGATAATAAAAAGCTATTGATACGTTTGTTATATTTAAAACACATATTGCCAGATTGCTATATAAAAATTTCTTCCTTGTTTAGAATTTATAATGAATTGAAATATAGCAAAAGCAACTGTTTAAATAAATATTATTTAAGTGATATAATTAAAGAACAAAATTTTGAACAAGATAGGAATGAATTTCTTTCATACGGAGAGAATAGGAAAATAATGTCCATACTCGACTTCTTAGGATATCAACAAATAATAATATTCCCTAATAATTGCTCTGAAATGAAAAAGCATTTGATTGAGCAAAAAAATGAAGAATATAATTTAAAATTGGATCGTATTTATCATAATATTATTTCAGCAGGAAATCATCCGGAGACAAATAGAGAGACAATCATAAAAAAAATAAAGAGAGAAGTTCTTACTAAGGATTTGATAGAGGAACAATATCAAGCCTGGGAAGAAATATTGGGGAAATCGTTCTATTTGAATGAACGCATAGATGGATATACAACGATTAATTATTTTGGTCACTCATATTTTGAGGATGTTTTAGATGCCTCTCATCTTGTTCCTTTCACACCAGATGAAGAATGTAAATTACTAAATCTTTTTAATGAGAAACGACGTGAAAAGAATCTGTTGACATGGGACTATTTTAGGGTTGTACGTTATGCAAGTCTGCAAAAGGATAAAGTATTTTCTTTAGTCATGAGGCAAATTGCAAATCTTAAAGTTGTGGGAAATTTCCTTTCAGAAGATTATTTTACTGATTTTATGTCTGTGTTTATTAGAGCGTGTGTACGATTAGGATATCTTGAACGTTCATATTATGATATAAGTATATGGAAAGATGATAAGAAAGAAAGATATTCTTACATTCTTTTACGAATAGATCAACGTGTCAAAGACATAAGAAAACGTGTAGATTTATCAAATCATCAAAAGACTGAAATGACATTTGAAAACATATGTAAAGCCTGTAAGGTATTGAATGAATCTATCAGGCACACAAATCCCATAAAATATAATCCAATAAATATAAATTTTTCTTATTCGCCAGATGATGATTTTAAAAATTTTTTAGAGCGAAAGAAAAACCTTTCTACTGATGCTGATGAAAAGAAACAGTTACAAGATGATATATTTGCTGCTCGTGAAAAAGACTTACTCAACTGGGATCAGGTTATTCAGTTGCTATCAGAGAAATAGACATTTTATGTTGTTGCAAATATTTTTACATATTTGCATATATAGACAGGATGATAGGATTCCTATTAAAAACAACATTCGCTTGTCACAAGACGGTTCCCACTCTGCGACCGCTGGCAGGAGCGGCTCCGGACCAGGTAGCCGTGATTCTGGGAGAGAAGAGACCGGCTATGCCTGCCGCTGTTACAGTATTTTTGTGCAGAAGACCCGCGATTATTATGCAGAGAGTCAGAATCTGACACAGGCGATCCGTCGGGCCATTGCTTATTGCAGGACCCACGACCTCATGGCGGATTATTTTGCAGAAAATGAGAAAGAGGTGTTCGACATGGTGAACTTCAAATGGGATCAGAAACGCGCTCTTGAAATCGCTGAAGAAGATGGCGTTGCAAAAGGCCGTGCGGAAGGCCGTGCTGAGGGCCGCGAGGAAGGCCTTGCTGAAGGGCGGGCAGATAAAAGACGTGCGATCTTAGGAATTGCCTTGTCCCTATTGCGAAAGGGAATGCCGGTAGACTTTATCGCGGAAACTACGCAGCTTTCTTTGAAAGAGGTACAGAAACTTGCGCGGGATAATGGCTTGGCATTTTGATCAGGAAAATGAATCGTGATTCATTTCATTATATCAGTATACGAAGAGTCCCCACAGCGTTCATTTCGCTGTGGGGACTCTGTGCGATGGAGGAATATGTTGTTACGTCTGGCCGATTCTCAGCAGGCCCGCTGTTGTTCATGCAGCTCTTTGACCAGCTGCCCCAGCTCATCCGTGAAGCGGTCCATGGAGCGCTGGAAGCTGGTCAGGAGGTAGAGCGTGACGA
>NZ_JBJEXT010000010.1:0-3176 GCF_051886055.1 Mitsuokella apri
CGCGTTTGAGGAACGAAGCCGTCTGGGCATCGCATTCATCGGACAGGGCGACGAAGTCGCCGTAGGAACTCATGCGGTCGGCACCGCGGGCACGGATATAGGCCGTAGCAATCGGGGAGAGCTCGACGCCCTCGACGAAATAAACTTTCTGCAGTGTTTCCGAGAGGGGCACAGCAACAGCGGCACCAGCCGGGCTGACGTGTTTAAAGGAAGCAGCTGCCGGCAGGCCCGTTGCTTCGCGCAGCTCGCGGACGAGCTGCCAGCTGTTCATGGCATCGAGCAGATTGATGTAGCCTGGACGGCCGTTGAGGACCTCGAAAGGCAGTTCCCCTTTTTCCATGAAAACGCGGGCTGGTTTCTGGTTCGGGTTGCATCCGTATTTGAGTTCCAGTTCTTTCATTTTTTATGCTCCTTTTCCTATAAAAAGCCGAAAAGCCGACACAAATCCAGGCTGTGCCCAGACGGTCGGCTTTTCTTCCCTGTGCTCCCTGTGGTCATCCACTTCCGTCAGTTGCACAGCATTTACTAATTCAAATCTATCATTATAAAGGAAGTTTGTCAAGCTCTGGACTGGTCCGAAAAAGTTACCGGTATCCCTGTTTTCTTCGGCCTTTTTATGGTATTATAAAAAATGATACATGTCATAACATTGATTTTGACTCAGTCAATATGCTAGCAATTCTCAATTCAAGGGGGACTTCCATTATGTTGAAAAGTATTGCAGTCTTGACCAGCGGCGGCGACAGCCCGGGCATGAATGCAGCAGCACGTGCTGTAGTCCGTACTGCATTATATGAGGGTGTCAAGGTATGGGGCATCCGCGGCGGTTATCATGGCCTGCTCGAAGAAGATATGTTTGAGATGCAGTCCAAGGACGTCAGTGATATCATCCAGCGCGGCGGTACGTTCCTCGGTACGGCACGCTGCAAACGCTGGAAGACGCCGGAAGGCCGCATGATGGGCTATAAGCACCTGACGGACCGCGGCATCGAAGGTCTCTGCATCATCGGCGGTGACGGTTCGCTGCGCGGCGCTTCGCTGCTTTCGAAAGAAACGGGCATGCCGATTGTCGGTCTGCCGGGCACGATTGATAACGATGTCTGGGGCTCCGATTATACGATTGGCTGCGACACGGCTGCAAATACGATTATCGACGCCATCAACAAACTCCGCGATACGGCTTCGGCACACCGCCGTGTCATCGTCCTTGAGGTTATGGGACGCAACTGCGGCTGGCTCGCACTCGTTTCGGGCATTTCGGGCGGTGCTGAGTACATCCTCGTTCCGGAAGAAGAGTATGACCTCGATGCCATCTGCGAGAATATGTCGGAAGCCTACAAGAAGGGTAAGCGCTATATCCTTGTCGTCGTGGCAGAAGGTGCCGGCAGCGGTCAGGAGATTGGCCAGTATATTGCCGAAAAGACGCAGCTCGATACGCGTGTATCGGTCCTCGGTCATATTCAGCGCGGCGGTTCGCCGTCCGTCATCGACCGCGTACGTGCCAGCCAGCTCGGTGAGCAGGCTGCCCTGGCCCTGATTTCGGGTCTTTCCGATATCGTCTTCGGTTACAGCAAGGGCCGCGTCGTCTCGATCGACCTGCACGATGCCGTCAACAACAAGAAGATCCTCGATCCGGACTATCTGCATCTTGCAAAAGTCCTGTTCTGATTCAGGTAATACGGATAAAATAAAGGAGCCCCTTCTCATCATGATGATGGGAAGGAGCTCCTTTTGTATTTGTATGAATGAATATCATTCAGCTCCGACAATCGCCTTGGCGAGTTTTACAGCTTTGACGCCATCGGCGGCGTAGGCATCGGCCCCGCAGGAGTCGGCGTAGTCCTGGGTGACGGCGGCGCCGCCAATCATGACTTTGGCACGCGCGCCTTTTTGATGGAGTTTGTCGATAACCTTGTCAATCTGCGGCATGGTCGTTGTCATCAGGGCGGCGAGGCCGACGATATCGGCGTTCTGTTCAAGGGCCGTCTTGACGATGGTGTCGGCTTCGACGTCTTTACCGAGGTCAATGACTTTGAAGCCGGAATTGGCGAGCAGGGCCCCCGTGATGTTTTTGCCGAGGTCGTGGACATCGCCCTTGACCGTGGCGATGACGAAAGTTCCCTTGTCGGCTTCAGCGCTGGCGGGGATGAGCTCTTTGAGCTTATCGAAGGCCGCGCGCATGGTTTCGGCCGACAGCAGGACCTGAGGCAGGAACATGCGGCCGGAGCCGAAGTCCTCGCCAATTTCCGTCATGGCGGCCGTCAGGCCCTTTTCGGTGATTTCATTGCTGGATTTTCCTTCCTGCAGGGCCTGCACGACGAGGCCGACGATGATGTCTTTTTCGCCTTCAATGACGGCCTGTTTGATGGCATCGAGAATCGGCAGGTCCGTCGTCTTCATGACGGCCGCTTTTTTCGGCACGGCGAGATTTGTCTCATCCTGACTGAAGGCGAGGCCGCAGGGGTCGTGGCCGAGCAGGGCTGCACTGGCCTTCAGGGCTTTCTGCATGGATTCGTCGTACGGATTCATAATCGGGGCGTCGAGACCGGCCGCGAGGCACATCGCGAAGAAGGTGCTGTTGATGAGCGGGCGGTTCGGCAGGCCAAACGAAATATTTGAGAGGCCCATGGTGGACGGGTAGCCGAGGTGCTCACGGTAAAGCTGCAGGGTCTTTAAGACCTCACGGCAGGCGTTCTTGTCGGCCGAAACGGTCATGACGAGGGCATCGAGCAGGAAGTCGCCATCCGCAAGTCCCTGTTCTTTGGCTTTTTCGATGATGAACTCTTCGGCCTTCAGGCGTTCGTCCGCTGTCTTTGGCACGCCGTCTTCGGTGATGGGCAGGCAGAGAATGGCTGCACCGTACTTGCGCGCAAGCGGCAGGAAGTTTTTGATGCGGTCATCTTCTGCCGTGACGGAGTTGATGAGGGCGCGGCCGGGGTAGGCGCGCAGGCCGGCTTCGAGGGCCTCCGGGTCACTCGTATCGATGACGAGCGGCGCATCGGTGAGCTGGGCGATTTCCGTCACGGCCTGTTTCATGGCTTTCGTGGCGTCGATGCCCGCGACACCCATGTTGACGTCGAGGAGTCTTGCACCGGCTTTGACCTGATTGACGGCTTCTTTTTTGACGGACAAGAGAGAGCCTTCGCGGATTTCGGCAGCGAGTTTTTTACGGCCGG
>NZ_JBJEXT010000011.1:0-15434 GCF_051886055.1 Mitsuokella apri
AGTTTCTGTGTCCAAAAGTTACCCCCTCCGTGTCCAAAATAAGCTTACCACTTCAGAAGCGAAGCGACCGCCCGAAGGGCTGAGCGCCAAAGCCGAAATAGATGCCCCCGCCCCGCTACGATGTCACTCAATTCTCGAAGAAATCGCCATGAAGATTCCAGCCGTGATCGACGGGGCCATTGCCCTTGCCGAGGTCCATCTTGGCGAGCAGCGCTCCGAACAGGTACGACTTCGCGCGGCCGATCGACTCGTCGAGGTCGAAGCCCTTCGCGAGGTTGGCGGCAATGGCACTCGACAGCGTGCAGCCCGTGCCATGCGTGTTGGGGTTCGCGACGCGCGTGCCGCGATACCACTTCTCCCCTTCGCCGCCTGCGAGGACGAGCAGGTCGCTCGCGTCGTCCGCGAAGTGACCGCCCTTGGCGAGCATATTGACCTTGGCCTCTGCGGCGATCTTCTTCGCCGCCTGCTCGAAGGCAAACTCATCCGCAATCTCTGCCCCCGTCAGGACGCTGAGTTCGGGAATGTTCGGCGTGATGACCTCGGCGAGCGGGAAGAGCTCCTGCACGAGCACCTCGATGGCCTCGTCCACGAGCAGCTTGGCGCCACTCGTCGCGACCATGACGGGGTCCACGACGACATGCTCGGCCTTATAGGCCTTCAATTTATCCGCGATGACATGGATCAGCGCGGGCGAGGCGACCATGCCGACCTTGACGGCATCGGGCCGTATGTCCTCGAAGACCGCATCGAGCTCTGCCGCCAGGAACTCCGGCGTGGCTTCCTGCACCATGCGGACGCCCTGCGTGTTCTGCGCCGTCAGCGCCGTGATGGCGCTCATGCCGTAGACACCGTTGGCCAGCATCGTCTTGAGATCCGCCTGCACGCCGGCGCCGCCGCTCGAATCGCTGCCCGCGATCGTCAGTACTTTCTTCATATGAATCCCTCCTGCATGTCACGAAAAAATTTAACACATCCATCTTACAACGCAAGTCCCTGCTCTGTAAAGGAAATCCGTCGATTCTCTTCGGTTTCACTCGGTTTCGCCCGACTCATCGATGAGTTCATCCGACTTCGCGAAGGCCTCTTGCATTTTGCCCAAAATCGACTACAATAACAGTAATGCAATCATCTGTCATGACAGTTGATAAAAAGATATTATCTTCATTTTTCGTTCAGGGATTTTTGGGAAAGAGGTTGTTTGCATGATTCTCGAACGCTTGGAAGCACTGCCTGTCGGCTCCTTCCAGTACAAGCTGCTCATGGTCACGGGCCTCGGCTGGCTCTTTGACTCGATGGACACGGGCCTGATTGCCTTTGTTCTGCCTGTCTTGACAAAGGACTGGGGGCTCTCGCCCGCGCAGGCCGGCTGGATTGGCTCAATTGGTCTCATCGGCATGGCGCTCGGCGCTGTGCTCGCCGGCACGGTCGCCGACCGCATCGGCCGCAAGAAGGTCTTCACCATCACGGTGCTGCTCTACAGCATCTCGACAGGGCTCTGCGCCCTTGCTTGGAGCTATGAGTCGCTGCTCGTCTTCCGCTTCCTCGTCGGCTTCGGCCTCGGCGGGGAGCTGCCGGTCGCCGCGACGCTCATGAGCGAGTACGCGCCGAGCCATCTGCGCGGCCGCTTCATCGTCCTGCTCGAGAGCTTCTGGGGCGTCGGCTGGCTCGTCGCGGCCTGCATCGCCTACCTGCTGATCCCGCGCTTCGGCTGGCAGATTGCCTTTGTCATCGGCACGATTCCGGCGCTCTACGTCTTCCTCATTCGCCTGCACATGCCGGAGTCCGTGCGCTACCTGATCTCGCACGGCCGCATCGACGAGGCCAAGGACATCATCCTCGAACTCGAGCGCAGACTCCATGTCGAAAGCCGCCCGTTTGCCAGCCACCTCAGCCCTGCGGAACTCGAGCAGCCCAAAGCCGCTGCCACGAGCTTCACGACGCTCTGGACGAAGCCGTTCCGCACGCGCACGGTCATGCTCTGGCTTGCCTGGTTCGGCATTGTCTTCAGCTACTACGGTATCTTCATGTGGCTGCCGTCCATCGTCTTCGCGCAGGGATTCGCCGTTGTCAAGACATTTGAATACGTCCTCATTATGACGCTTGCCCAGTTGCCGGGCTATTACGCCGCAGCCTGGCTCGTCGATGTCATCGGCCGCAAATACACGCTTTCGCTGTTCCTGCTGATGTCCGGCATCTGCAGTTTCTTCTTCGGCAATGCCGCCACGGCTTCTAGCCTCCTCATGTGGGGCGCGGCCATGAGCTTCTTCAACCTCGGTGCCTGGGGTGTCATTTACACCTATACGCCGGAACAGTATCCGACGACCATCCGTGCACTTGGTTCCGGCTGGGCTGCAGGCTTTGGCCGTATCGGCGGCATGATTGCTCCGATGCTCGTCGGCCTCATGCTTGCCAATACATTTGGCATGAGCACGATCTTCCTGATGTTCGCCTCGGTCTTTGTCATCATCTCTGCCGTCGTCCTCACACTCGGCAAAGAGAGCAAGCAGAAGACACTCGAAGAGCTCGAAGAAGCCTACGAAAACTGATTTCCCAAACTTATCACCTATACTCACACCTATCTATGAAAACAAAAGCGGATCTGCCTGTTTACCGGGCAGACCCGCTTTTGTTTTCATGAGTCAGAAGGATTTTGCCGCTGAAACGCGAAGTAGATTAACATATACGAGCAAACAAGTTTTTATCTGAGGTGACTTAGGATGAGCAAAATTCTTTTGGTGAATGGCAGCCCGCACGAAAAAGGCTGCACGTATACGGCACTCCACGAAATGGCTGAGACCTTTGCCAAACTCGGCGTCGAGACCGAACTTCTATGGCTTGGCAAAAAGCCCCTGCAGGACTGTATCGCCTGCAATCAGTGCATGAAAACAGGGCACTGTGCTTTTTCTGACATCGTCAACGAAACGGCTGACAAACTCAGGGATTTTGACGGCCTCGTAGTGGGTTCCCCTGTTTACTACGGCGGACCTACGGGCATCGTCACGAGCTTCCTCGACCGGCTGACTTTCAGCTGCACGAAAGATGCACGCCTGCAGGGCAAACTCGCTGCCTCCATTGTCTCCTGCCGCCGCGGCGGCGCGACAGCCGCTTTCGACCGTCTCAACAAATATTTCCAGATGAGCAATATGGCCGTCGTCGGCTCTCAGTACTGGAATCAGGTACACGGCTTTACCCCGGACGATGTGCGCAAAGACCTCGAAGGCCTGCAGACCATGCGCACCCTCGCCCGCAACATGGCCTGGCTCGCCAAATGCATCGAAGCGGGCAGACAGGCCGGCATTGAATATCCGCCGCATGAGCCCGTCATCATGACGAATTTCATCGACTGAACGCGGTCTTTCCAGCATAGAAGGGAGCCCTGCTTTATGAGCAGGGCTCCCTTTTTTTCTTTATGCCGTTTGTCCTTTTGGGATGAACTCAGTTCAGCACCACATAGCCAATGACAAAACTGATGATGAACAGGATGAAGTAAATGATGATGGCCTTGTTGCTGAGCCAGTCATTCTCGAGGTCCACATCCGGCATCTCGATTTTGTGCAGGTCGACATGGGGCATATTGACATGCGGGACTTCGACATGAGGCATTTCCACGTGCGGCATGTCTACATGCGGCATCTCCATATGAGGCATCTGCGGCTTCGCTGCCTGCGGCAGCTGCGTCGTGCGAATGCGTGCCCGCAGCTCCGGAATGAGCGGCACGACAAATACCAGTGCCGCGAGAATCACGGCACCGCTGACGCTCACGAGCTTCATGGCAATGACACCAACCAATATCCCGATGGCAATGCCAAAACACAGGACTTTTTTCTCTCTATCGTTTATCATATATGAACACATCCTTTGCCTGCTAGTATAGCATGATGACTTTGGAAGGACAAGATGACGGCTTGTCAGATTTTCTGCAGTTTGACGCGGAAGGCAATGCTGCGGTTTGTCGCGAGTTCGTCAAAGTGGATGACATACGCTCCCTTCTCACGGTCGAGGGCCACAACCGTGCCGTCGCCGAAAACGCGGTGTGTCACGCGGTCGCCCTCTCGAAAGGCTGCAGGTTCTGCCTGACGCGAAAGACGCCGCTTCGAAGCCATGACAAAATCCTTCGCATCGCGCACGAGCTTTTCAGGAAGCGGCGCCGTAAAGTCGAGAAGCTGCGGGTCAATGTCGAGAATAAAACGCGAAGGATAACGCATGGAGCCGTCGATATTGAGCCCTTCGGCATCCGAAAGATACAGGCCTTTTTCGGCGCGCGTCATGGCGACAAAAGCCAGACGCCGCTCCTCCTCCATCGCTTCGGGCGTGCGCGTCTTGCGCGACGGGAATACACCTTCATTGAGGGCACAGAGAAAAACATAGGGAAACTCCAGTCCCTTGGCCGTATGAACCGTCATGAGCCGGACTTTGTCGCCCGGCTCCCCGACATCCTGATTCGTAAACAGTGCGGCGTGATTGAGATAGTCGGTAAGCCCCGCTTCTTCGCCGCAGCTGACCTCATATTCGTGCACGGACTGCTTGAGCTCCGCGAGATTGTCAAGCCTTGCCTGACTGCCCTCCGTGCGCAGCATGGCCTCATAGCCGCTCAAATCCAGCACTTTCGCAAGGACCTCCGAAACAGCTTCTCCCTGTGCATCTTCTGCCAAATTCTCGACGAGGGCAATAAATTCTCGCGCCTTTGTGCCTTTCCAGACAGGGTCTTCGATACTGGCTTTCATGGCCTCAAAGAGCGTCAATTGATGTTCTTCGGCAAACGATGCGAGGAATTTGCGCCGCCGCTCGCCGATATTGCGCTTCGGCACATTGACGACTCGCAGGAATGACAGATCGTCGCGGTATGCCAAAAGGCGCAGGTAACAGAGGGCATCCTTGATTTCGCGCCGCGCAAAAAACTGCACACCGCTGTAAATCGTATAAGGGATTTCGGCCTTCAGGAGCTGCTCTTCGATACTGCGCGTGATGTAATGGGCACGGTAAAGCACCGCGATATCGCGGTATGCCGCACCGCCCTGATGCAGTTTCGCGATTTCACCGGCCAGCCACGAAGCCTCTTCCTTAGCGGCCGCGGCATGATGGCAGACGACCTTTCGGCCGTGCGGCAGTACGGGCACGAGGTCTTTTTCGACGCGGCTCGTATTTTTGGCGATGAGGGAATTGACGGCCGCGAGAATTTCCGGCGTCGAACGGTAATTTTCAAGCATAAAGATGGTCTTCGTGCCCGGAAAATGCGCTTCAAAGTCGAGCAGATAACGGCCAGAAGCCCCGCGCCAGCTGTAAATCGTCTGGTCAGGGTCCCCGACGACGAAGAGATTCTTATGCCAGCCGCAGAGAACGTTCATCAGGCGGTACTGCGGCTCGTCAATGTCCTGAAATTCATCGATCATGATGTACTCAAGGCGCTGCTGCCATTTTTTGCGGATGTCCTCATGCTCGGCAAAGATATGCAGGGAAAATTTGATCAGGTCATTGTAGTCGAGCCCAAAACATTTCTTTTCTTCATATAAATACCCGTAAAACAGGATGTCCTGTTTTGTTTGGGCCTTATCGTATTTTTCTTTGAGCTCCGCAAGCGGCAGCGCGATGAGCTCCTGATAATAATCCGGCTGCTGCACGAGTTTGCGCATCTCGAACATATCGCGCGCCTGCCCGTAGGTCATATCGCGCAGCGTGAGGCCCCGTTCCTCATAAATCTTCGCGAGCATATCGTCAATATCGGCGTTATCGAGTACGAGAAAACTCTTGGGATAACCGACAGCATGACTGTCCTCCTGCAGAATCGAGACACAGAATCCATGAAAGGTGTTGATATAGCCCGTATCGTTGTCACCGGTCAGGGCGTGAATACGGCTGCGCATTTCCGTCGCCGCTTTATTCGTGAACGTCACGCAAAGGATATTCCCCGGCAAAATGCCGAGTTCTTCCACTAAATAAGCAAAACGATGCGTAAGGGCCCGCGTCTTGCCCGAGCCGGCTCCTGCCAAAACACGCACAAAACCTTCCGTCGTCGTGACGGCCTCGCGCTGCGCTGCGTTGAGTCCTGAAAGTATGTCAAAATCCAGCTCATCTTCCTGATTTTTCCTGTCCATCGTTATCCCCTGCCTTTTTCTATCGTTATGTCCATTCTATCACATCCTGCCATGCTGCTCATGACAGGAATAACAAAAACTTTACAGAGGGATAACAAAGAAAACGGTTGCCGGTGCTAAAGTGTAGTCAGTCAAACAAAAGGAAAGAGTTGTATTTATCGAGGAGGGTACTTCATGTCCATGAAGCTTTTCAAGAACAAAAAACGTCTTACCGCCTATGTACTCGCTGCACTCTGTGTTGCCTCGACGGGTTTTGCTGCCACGGAGCATTGGAACGATGCCTCGACGACGCCGAACGCCGTTGTTGCTACGCAGGCCGGCGACGAAAACTGGGAACAGTGGAAATCGAGCTGGGAAAACATCAAGGGTGACTATGAGCAGGTCGCCATCGCTCCCGGCAAAGACGCCACGCAGATGAACTTCGCCTGGTACTCGAAGGACAAGGCAAAAGCTGCTGAAGTCCGCATCTCCACGAATGAAGATATGTCCAATGCCCGTTCGTTCCTCGGTACTTCCAAAGAGGGCACGGTCATCGACGGCACGCAGTACTACACGAACAAGGCTTCCGTGAAGGACCTCAACCCGGACACGACGTATTATTATCAGGTCAAAATCGACGGTCAGTGGCAGGATGCCCAGTCTTTCAAGACGGGCAATCCGGATGACTTCAGCTTCATGTACGTCGGCGACCCGCAGATTGGCGCTTCCAAAGGCCAGACTTCTTCCGAGGGCAACAAGCAGGACGGCGAACTCGCCACGCGCAACGATGCCTACAATTGGAACAAGACGTTGAACAGCGCCCTTGCCCAGCATCCGGAAATCAACTTCCTCGTCTCCCCTGGCGACCAGATCAACGAGCCGGCTGAAGACCAGTCGGCAGACAAAATCAAGCTGCAGGAAACGCAGTACGCCGGTTATCTTTCGGCCAAAGCCCTCCGCAGCCTGCCGGAAGCCACGAGCATCGGCAACCACGACAGCATGACGACGGGCTATCAGAACCACTTCAACGTGCCGAATCCGTTCACGGAAGAAGCCAATCCGACCAAGGCAGGCCATGGCTACTACTACACGTACGGCAATGCCCTGTTCATCGTCATCAACGCCAACAACTACAATGCGGCTGACCATGAAGCCCTCATCAAGAAGGCTATCAAAGCTCATCCGAATACGAAATGGCGCATCGTCGTCATGCATCAGGACATCTACGGCACGGGCCTTGACCATTCCGACTCCGATGGCATCCTGATGCGCACGCAGCTTACGCCGATTTACGATGCCAACAAAATCGATGTCGTCCTGCAGGGCCATGACCATACGTACGCACGCACGTACCAGCTCTCGAGCGACGGCAAGCAGCATGCTTCCTTCGATGACTACAAAGTCAAGGGACAGCAGGGCCAACATCACAACATCCTCAACGAAGCCCTCAAAGACAGCACGAAGAAAGATGCCTATGAGAGCCAGAACCTCTGCTACACGATTGCGGACATGCAGCAGGGCACACTCCACAATCCGAAAGGCGTTTTCTACATGTCCTCGAACTCCGCTACGGGTTCCAAATTCTACAATCTGATTCCGCAGCAGCAGGACTACATCGCCGCCCGCAGCCAGAACTGGCGCCCGACGTACTCCGTTGTCCACATCACGAAGAATCAGTTCAGCATTGACACCTACGATGCCGAGACCGGTACGCCGATCGACCAGACTTACAGCATCGTCAAAGACTAAGCTTTCCCCCAGAGTATATCCCTCTGATCCCATAAAAGAGACCTCTGACCTCTGTCTCAGGTCTCTTTTGTAATATGCAATATGAACGATGAAAGGATTCTTTTCTATGAAGCCACAATCCCTTGCCAAAATAAAGGCCTTCTTAAAGCGGCTGGCCGTCGTCGGCATTGTTTTTGCTTTGCTCGCAGGCCTCCTGCAGCTCAACAATGTCACAAAACCATCTCTTGTTAACACGGATGGCCGCACGTTCACAAAAGCCGTCGTCACCGATATCCTGCGCGATAATGTACAGGAAAACGGCAGCCGCATCGGCGACCAGATTGTCGCACTGAAACTCGCAGACGGCACGGAAGTCACGGCGAACTGCCCGAACGGACTTCTCTTCGGCACGGTCTGCGAGCCCGGCATGTCCGTCGTCGTCATCGCGAGCAAAACGGGCAGTCTTTCTTCCTATACGGTCTACAGCTACGACCGCATGACGGCCGTCATTGCCTTCCTTGCGTTCTTCTGCCTGCTCCTGATGCTCGTGGGCGGACGCAAGGGCGTCAAATCCGTCATTGCCCTCGGCGCGACCTTTGCCTGCTTCCTCTTTTTCTTCTTTCCCTTGCTCATGCACGGCTTCTCGCCAATTTTTGCCGCCATCATCACCTCGACGCTAATCCTCTCGCTGACCGTCTTTTTGATCTGCGGCCCGACAAAAAAAGCACTCGCCGCGGGGCTCGCTTCCTTTGGCGGTGTTCTCTCCGCCGGCATTGCGGCCGAAGTCTTTGGCCGCATGGCCCATCTTTCCGGCTACAACGTGCCGAATATTGAAGCCCTGATGTTTGTCAGCCAGAACACGAAAATTGACGTTGGCGGCCTGCTGTTTGCCGGCATCCTCTTCGCCAGCCTCGGTGCCGTGCTCGATATCGCCATGGACGTTTCGGCAGCCGTCACAGAAATTCATGAGGAAAATCCTGAAAAATCCGAGCGTGCCCTCTTCAAGAGCGGCATGCGCGTCGGTCAGGATGTCATGGGCACGATGGCCGCGACCCTGATTCTCGCGGTCTTCGGCGGCAGCCTCGGCACCTGGGTGCTCGATTATGTCTACGACCTGCCCTTCCTGCAGCTTCTCAATTCCAACAGCCTTGACATCGTCATCATGCAGGGTCTGTCGGGCGGCATCGGCGTCATCCTGACCGTCCCGCTTGCCGCTGCTTTTTCTGCCCTGCTGCTCCGGCATGCCCTCGTCTCAAGCAAACAATCCGAAACCGCAAAAAACGCAAAAATCTCAGAAGCCTGAACGACATAATAGAAAATAAAATAAAAAACAAGAACCTCCGCTGCTATCCCCTGCAGCGGAGGTTCTTGCTTTAGGTATTTCCGAAGACCAATCAGCGGACTGCTGCCTGACCGTTATCGCTGACTTCTGCGACACCAGCCTTGCCGTTTTCATAATAGGCAACTTTATAAGCCGTACCGCTCTCCGTCACGTTTTCCACCTCAGCCTGCGGATGCATGGCCTGCACCGTCTCAGCAGCGATGTCTTCCGTGACTTTCGGCGTGCCCTGCAGCATGAGCAGGCCGCCCCATACACATAAACCAATGATTGCAAAAATACGGTTCTTCATGATACCAATCCCTTTCCATTTATGGTAAATCTTCTTTCCAGGGACTAGTATACTCTATTATACGGAAATTGTTTACACTTTTGCCGGAAGTATTATGTATTCTTATAAAATTGTGCTACAATTATGATTAATTGTAGCACTTACGATGCACACTGTGCATTTCTCAGCCCTTTGCTCCATAATAAAGGCGTTCTGCAAGCAACGTATAGCGTTTCCGCGTACGGTCATTGCTGACTGCCGTATTGAGCGCGGCTTTGGAACCAAGCAGAATGACTTCACGCTTCGCTCTCGTCACAGCGGTATAAAGGAGATTGCGCTGCAGCATAATATGATGTGCCGGCATCAGAGGCAGAATCACGACGGGATACTCACTGCCCTGACTTTTGTGAACAGTCAGGGCATAGGCCAGCTGCAGTTCCTTGTACTCCGTCCCCTCGTACTCCACTTCGAGCTCTTCGCTGTAATGAACGGTCATTTTGCCCGGCTCAATGGCCATGATAAAGCCAATGTCGCCGTTAAAGACCTGTTTGCTGTAATTATTCTTCGTCTGAATGACTTTGTCGCCGAGACGGAAGGTCTGCGTGCCATTCGTGAGTTCCGGCCGATGCGGCGATTTGGGGTTCAGTGCGGCCTGCAGGACGCGGTTAAGATTATCCGTACCGCAGGCATTGCGGTGCATCGGTGACAGGACCTGGATATCGGTAAGCGGGGAAAAGCCCTGCTTCGGCAGGACTTCCGCGCACAATCTGACGATTTCAGCAGCCGCAGTTTCCTCATCCGGCATCTCCCAAAACTGGAAATCCCCCTGCGGCGAGCAGATGGGCAGACGGCCGGCATTGATGGCATGGGCGTTCATGACAATGCTGTTGTCGCCCCGCTGACGGAAAATATCCGTCAGGCGCACACTCGGAACGACGCCGGAGCGCAGAATATCCGCGAGGACTGCCCCCGGACCGACCGAAGGCAGCTGGTCGACATCGCCGACCAGAATGACGTGTGCACCATCGGGAACAGCCGCCAGAAAATGCTGCATCAGGACAATGTCCATCATCGACACTTCATCGAGGATGATGATATCGGCTTCAAGCTGTTCGTCCTCATTTTTGCCAAAAGCAGGAGCCCCCGTGCCGCCTGCCCCCTGTGCTTCCAGCAGTCGGTGAACGGTCATGGCCTTTTGACCTGTCGCTTCTGCCAGGCGCTTTGCCGCACGCCCCGTCGGCGCGCCCAAAAGGACCGTAAGGCCCTGAAGCTGCAGTAGGTCGAGCATGCCGCGCACCACAGTGGTCTTACCGGTACCAGGGCCGCCTGTCAGGATAAAAACTCCGTACTGCAGGACATCTTCCAATGCTTCTTTCTGCTTATCTGCCAGATGGATGCCTGAGATCCGCTCCCATTTCTCCACCAGAATGCCAGGATCTTCCTCCATCGGAATGTCATCCGCGTATTTCTGCAGATAGAGCAGTTTGCGCGCGACTTTATTCTCCGCGCGGTAAAGATACTGCGGATAAATCAAGGTCTGTGCTCCTACATATTCCACGGCGAGCTTCTTTTCAGCCAACAGGGCTTTGAGGACTTTGCGCACGGTTTCCTTATCAAGGCCCAGGAGTTTTGCTGCCAGTTCAGCCAGATTTTCTTCCGGCAGACAGCAATGTCCCTTCTGCGCAATATCCTGCAAGGCAAAATCGATGCCCGCGGCGATGCGGTAGCGGTTGTCGGGGGCGATGCCAAGACTTGAAGCAATCGTATCGGCAATTTTGAAGCCAATACCCTCGACTTCACTGGCCAGCTGATAAGGATGATTTTCGAGCGTATCAATGGAGAACGAACCGTATTTCTTAAAGATACGTGCGGCATACGTGCCGGAGATATGATGAGATTCAAGCCAGAGCATGATGTCGCGAAGCTCTGACTGTGAAGCATAAGAAGAAGTTATTTTTTCAATCGTCTTTTTGCCGATGCCAGCAACCTCGTGCAGTCTTGACGGCGATTTCTCGATGATATTCAGCGTATCACGCCCAAATTTTTCCACAATGCGCCTTGCCAGCGCCGGCCCAATGCCATCGACAACGCCGGAAGCGAGAAAACGCTCGATTCCCTCCGCGCTCGACGGTGCCTCGATGCGCATGCCCGTGACCTGAAACTGCAGGCCATAGCGCTTATGTGTGACCCAGCGGCCGCGCAGATGGAGCTGTTGGCCGACAAGGGGAGCCTCTGCGTTGACTGTCGCCGTTATACGGCTGTTCTGGCGATTAGGCTTTAATCGGAATACGCAAAACCGACCGTCGTCGCTGGCAAAAATGATGCTTTCCACGACACCCTCTACGACTTCTTCGACGTTCAGTCCCGGCAGGGACTGCTGGATTTCTTCTTTCTTCTTCGGCATGGGCCCCTCCTTCCGGCAGCTATCGGCCATATCTCATATACAGACATTCTCCACTATATTATTTATGCCTCTGTCAAGCGTTCCCACTTCTCATAGCGCTGCTCGATTTCTTTTTCCTTGGCAGCATAGGCCTCGGCGATTTCCTGACTCTGCTGCGGGTCCGACTGTACAGCAGGATCGTTCATCTGGAATTCCAGCCCTTTAAGCTCGGCTTCTGCCATGGCAATCTCCGCTTCGGCACGCTGAATCATTTCTTCTCGCTTCTGCTCACTCATACTCTGAATGCGGCCAAGCTCTGCGCGTTTCTTTTCTTCCGCACGCCGCTTTTCCGCTTCTGCTTTTTGCTTGGCTGCCTCCGAAGATTCCTTCACAGCATCCTTTTTATGTGCAGATTTTTCCTTTGCTTTGCGCTTTGCTTCTTTCTCTGCCTCGGCTTTTTCCTCCGCTTCCTGCTGCTCGCGTGCCTCTTCTTCAGCAAGCTCTTTCTTCATTAAATAATAGCTGTAATTGCCAAGATACTCCGTGAGCCTGCCGTTCTCGAGTTCGAGCGTGCAGTTTGCCACCTTGTCGAGAAAATAGCGGTCATGCGAGACGGCTAAGAACGTCCCCGGAAAAGCCATCAGGGCTTCCTCGACAGCTTCGCGTGCAGGGATGTCGAGATGGTTTGTCGGCTCATCGAGCACGAGGAAATTCGCACCCGTCAGCATGAGCTTCAAAAAGGCCACACGCGACTGTTCGCCGCCGGAAAGGTCCCCAATGCGGCGCAGGACCTCATCCCCGTGAAAAAGAAAGGCCCCGAGATAGCGCCTTGCCTGCTCCTCATTGATGCCGTACTCGTAGATGAGCTCATCGAGGATGGTATTGTCCATGTGCAGGCCTTCATGCTGCTGCGAGAAATAGCCAATCTTGACGCGGCTGCCGATCTTGACACGCCCCGTCGGCGATTCAAGCTCGCCCACGAGAATGCGCAGCAGCGTCGTCTTGCCCGCACCGTTCGGACCGACGAGGGCCACGCCGTCGCCGCGACGGATCAGCATTGAGATGTGATCAAAAATCTTATGGCTGCCAAACGACATTGAGACATCTTCAAGTTCTGCCACGCGCTGCGCACACTCGGGCGGCTTGTTCAGGGCAAAATAATTAAACGAGGCATCCTCCGGCGGCAGCACGATGCGCTCGAGGCGGTTGAGCTGGCTCTGGCGGCCGCGCGCCTGTTTGCTCTTGATGCCGGCCTTATAGCGGCGGATGTATTCCTCGGTCTTTTTGATATGCTCCTGCTGCTTTTCATAGGCAGACTGCAGCGCCGCACGGCGCTCCGTCTTGACCTTCATATAATAGGTATAATTGCCGTCGTAATTCGTGACGGTCCTGCCGGCGAGCTCCAGAATGCGCGTCGCCACGCGGTCGAGGAAGTAGCGGTCATGCGAAATGATCAGCACGCCGCCGGCATAACTGCGCAAAAAACCTTCGAGCCATTCAATCATGTGAATGTCGAGATGATTCGTCGGCTCGTCGAGGAACAGGAAATCCGGTTCGCGTAAAAGTGCCTTTGTCAGGCAGATGCGCGTCTTCTGTCCGCCGGAAAAGTGTGCGACATTCTTCTCAAAGTCGTCTTCCGTAAAGCCGAGTCCAAACGCCACGCGGCGGATCCTGCTTTCATAATCGTAGCCGCCGAGCATTTCAAAACGCTCCACGACCTTGCTGTAGGCCTTCATCATCTCTTCATCATGGTCGACAGCAATCTTTTTTTCAAGTTCTTTCTTGCGTTCCCCCAGCGCAATGACATCGTCAAACGCGCGCAGGAATTCCTCATAAAGTGTGCCGTCGCCAAAATCAGCCTGCTGCTCGACATAGCCAATCGTCGCGGCTTCATCAAGCTGCACCGTGCCGCCATCGTATTCTTCCTGACCGAGCAGGCAGCGCATGAGCGTCGTCTTGCCAGCGCCATTGGCCCCGACAAAGCCGACTTTATCCCCGCGCGCAACTTCAAAACTGACATCATGGAATAACTCATCGATACCAAAGGCCTTTTTGAGCCCTGTTACCCGTAACATTGCCAAATACATCCACTCCAGTAAAATCTTCGTATTGTTCGTATTGCGAGAAAGACGGAGCAGGTGCTCCGTCTCAAATCATTTCCCTTTTTTGTGATAATCCCGGCCAATATTGACGACGGCCTGATTCGAACTGCCGCCATCGCGAATGACGCAGGCAAACGGCATGCCGTAAAATACATCGGTATTGCGCGTTGACGTCGTAATCGTCGTCGTCGGGTTCGAACTGGTTTTGCCCGTTTCGACGCCCGAGATGATGAAGCCCTTTTTCTGCAGAGCCGCAGCCACTTCCGCACCGGCACCGTCAATGCCGCTGGAATTGATGACCATGACCGAAATCTCCTCCGGTTTCATGGGCTCGTCGTCTTCATCTTTCTTCTCTTTATCCGTCAGTTTCGTGCCGCCATTTGTTTTATGGGCAAGCAGTTTGAGGTCCTTAGGCAAATCTGCGTCATACTTGTCTTCCGCTTCCTGGGCCTCCTGCTTGGCGGCATCGGTCAAGGTCAGGCCGAGCTCGGATGCCAGAAGATCCCGCACGTCTGTGATATCGGGAATCCAATAACTGATATCCTTATGATAAGCCGGCTGTCCCGGCACCATCTGTGCTTCTAAGCCGTTCGCCTGGAACGTCTTCATCATTTTCGCAAAGCTCAAAAGCTCCGTGACCGACATATCGGTCTTGACCGCACTGCTGACTTCCTTGACAATATCCGGCAGACGCGGCAAAATTTCCGGCGACAGCACCTGCTCCACGACCGCCTTCATGAATTTTTGCTGACGGCCGATGCGGCCGATATCCCCCTCGCCATCGCGGTAGCGCACGTACTGGATGGCCTTCTTGCCATCCATATGCTGCTCGCCGGGATAGAGGTCAATGACCAGGCCGCCGTTATCATCCCAGGGATCCTCATAATGCATGCGTTTTTCAACATTAATATCAACACCGCCGATCGCATCAATAATGCGTTCGAAGGATTTTGTATCAATGATGACATAATGATCCATGGGCACGCCGAGCAGCCCTTCCACCGACGATTTCGTCAGTTCATGGCCGCCATATGCGTAGGCATGATTGATTTTATCGTAACCATGCCCGTCAATTGCCACGCGCGTGTCGCGGGGAATTGAAAGCAGGGCTGCCTTTTCTGCCGTCTGGTCGATGGATGCCACCATCAAAGTATCGCTTCTGCCCACATCATCCTTGCGGCTGTCCACACCCATAATCATGACATGAGTAATCTGATGGTCTGTATCACCAATTTCACGAACAGACGCTTTATGATGTGTAGCAGCATAACAGCCGACAACAACAGCTATGATCACGACGAAAATCAAGCCCAGCCATTTGATTCGCCGAAAACTGCGCTTCTGCTTGCGCGTCTTACGCATCCCCACCGCTCCTTGTGCTAAAATAATGAAACGTTACAACTTATTCAGTATATCAAATATAGAAGTTATCTGCAAATACGAAAGTCGTTTCCTTATAATAGGAAAGCATTATATCGTTCTCATACGAAAAAAGCTCCGCCGCAGCGGAGCCTTTTAAATTGATTAACCGGCAACTTCC
>NZ_JBJEXT010000012.1:0-14652 GCF_051886055.1 Mitsuokella apri
GCTCGCGGTAATGGCGCGTGTAGTAGGCGCCGTTCTGGGCCTCGCGGTGGTCGAAACCATAGGCGCGGCGGCTGACGGCGAGAATCGGCGGTGCCTGAATGCGCTTGGCGATGGCCATGCCCGTAAAGAGGTTCCACCAGCGTTCGAGGTCCTTGATGAAGTCCTCGGCCGTCGGGAAATACTTCGCGACGAGGCCTTTTTCACAGCCGAGGTTTTCTTCGACCGTGCCTTCTTCGTACCATTCAAGAAGGTCCTCAGGCGTTGCTTTCTGCCAGCGCTCGACAAAGGAGCGGAACAAAAAGTCGTGATACGGGTATTTAATCGGGTCGCCCTTGCCTTCGTCGACATTCTGCGCCGACGAGAGCTCCGCGGACGGCACGATGTCGATGATGCCCTGAGGCACGACTTCGCGGCCGTAGACGGTATCGTTGAGGTAATGCGCGAGCGCGTAAACCTGGAATTTCCAGAGGTCGGCGAGGGCCGCGAGGAAGCCGGACTGGTCGCCGTAGAGCGTCGAATAGCCGACAGTCGTCTCGGCCTTGTTCGCGTTGCAGGTAAAGCCGCCGCCAAAGGCAGCAGCGGCGCCGGCAAGTACGCGGGCACTGCGGTCGCGCGCCTGAATGTTCTCGGCGACGAAAGACGATACCTGAAGATGCGATTCCTGACCCGTCGCGAGATTGACCATGGGTGTTTCTTCGAGCTGCTTGATTGTGTGGTCAACGGATTCCTGAATCGGTACGATCATGTACTGGCAGCCGAGATTGTCGGCAAGTTTTTGCGAAAGTCCTTTCGTCGTCGCCGAGTTGAAGACACTCGGCATATTGACGAGCAGCAGATTCTCGGGCCCCACGACCTTGGCGTAGAGCGCCGCGGCCACGGCCGAGTCGATGCCGCCCGAGATGCCGATGACGATTTTCTTCATATGAATATTGGCGAGGAAGTGGCCGATGCCGTAGTGAAGGGCGCGGTAGATATGCGCGATATCGGGCTCTGCCGCGCCTTTTTCTGCGGGCATATCCTTCATCTCGGCGAGAGGCAGGATGGCGAGTTCTTCCTTGTATTCCGGCAGCGTCCTGACGACAGCGCCGTTTTCGTTGTAGGCCGTGCTCGAACCATCGAAGGTATAGACGGTCTTGCCGTTGTTCTGCAGGCCAATGCAGTTGACGTAAAAGAGCGGCACGCCGGCCTCTTTTGCCTGACGGCCGAAGACGCGGTTGCGCTTGTCGTTCTTGCCGAGCGTGTAAGGCGAAGCCGAGATGTTGACGTAGAAGTCGAGCTGTTCCTTTTCCTCGAGCAGTTCAAACGGCGCAAACTCGTAGTCGTCGCTCCAGCCGTCCTCGCAGAGCAGGCAACCGACGCGGTAATGCTGATCGCGGATTTTGAGCGTGACAGGGGAAAGGAGCTTCGATGGCGTCGTGCCGAGCTCGCGCGCAAGCTTCTGCAGGCTGAAGAAATGGCGCGTATCGTCGAATTCGCGGTAATTCGGCATCAAGGTCTTGATGGTATACGGATAAGGCATGTTGTCCGGCTGCACGAGCTCGCCGTCACGCGCGATGAAAAAGGCATTGTACTTGCGCACGCGGCCGTCGTTGTTCTTTTTCTGCCAGTCAATCGCGACATTGCCGAACATGACCGTAATGTCCTTGGAAGCGGCGATGATGTCGCGGCCGTAGCTCTCGCAGTCGCGCAGAAAGGCCGGCTGCTCCCACGTATCGCCGAGGAAGTATCCGGGGACGGCCATCTCCGGGAAGATGACGACATCGGCTTTTTGCTGGCGGGCTTCTTCGATAAAGCGCAGGATTGTGGCGGTGTTCTGGTCCGGATGGCCCGGGATGACTTCCATCTGTGCCATGGCAATTTTCAACAACTTCAACATCCTCTCTATATTACAAAAACAAGATGAATCTCTTATCATCCTTTAAAGAATGTAAACACATTGCCAAAATCGTATTTTCCCGGCTGACATTTTGCAGATTTCTATAGGATTCAGCGGGATTCTATGATATAATGACTAATGTCCAGCTGTATGAAGCAGCGATTTTCGGCTTCATGCGGCCCGCTATCATTTTAGCATAGATTGATGTATTTATAAATGGAAAGAAAGAGGCGATTGTTTTGAAATACAGCAGCACCAGAGGAAATGCCGAAAAGCTTGACTCGGCCCGTGCCATCATCCGCGGACTGGCAGCTGACGGCGGCCTTTTTGTGCCGGACGCCATGCCCAAAGTCGATATGGCTTTTATCGAAGGCCTGCAGAAACTCTCCTACGAAGAACGTGCAGAAAAGGTCCTTGGCCTGTTCCTGACGGATTACACGCAGGATGAGCTCAAGGGCTGTGTGACGCGTGCTTACGACAACGACCGCTTTGACACGGTGAAGCGCGCTCCTGTCAAGGCCGTCGGGGACAAGAGCGTCCTCGAGCTCTGGCACGGCCCGACGAGTGCCTTCAAGGATATGGCCCTGCAGCTTCTGCCGCAGCTCATGAGCACGGCCCTCAAAAAGACGGGCGAAAAGGACAAGGTCCTCATTCTCGTCGCGACGTCCGGCGATACGGGCAAGGCCGCACTGGAGGGCTTCCGCGATGTGCCGCAGATTTCCATCATGGTCTTCTATCCGCAGGGCGGTGTCAGCCGCATTCAGCAGCTGCAGATGCTCACGCAGGAAGGCAAAAACGTCAACGTCACGGCCGTCAAGGGCAACTTCGACGATGCGCAGGGCGGCGTCAAGATGATTTTTGGCGACAAGGCCTTCAATGAAGAACTCGCGAAAAAGGGCATCCGCCTTTCTTCGGCCAACTCCATCAACTGGGGCCGTCTCGTGCCGCAGATTGTCTATTATTTCAGCGCTTATGCAGACCTTCTCTCTGCCGGCACGATCAAGGCCGGCGAGGAAATCAACTTCACCGTGCCGACGGGCAATTTCGGCGATATCCTCGCAGGCTTCTACGCCAAATGCATGGGCCTGTCCGTAAATAAGCTCATTTGCGCGTCAAATGCCAACAACGTCCTGACGGATTTCCTGCGCACGGGTATTTACGACCGCCAGCGCGACTTCTTCAAGACGATTTCGCCGTCGATGGATATCCTGATTTCGAGCAACCTCGAGCGCCTGCTCTATCATATGACAGGTGATACGGCCAAAGTCGCCGGCTGGATGAAGGAACTTGGCGAAAAAGGCCGCTACGATGTTGGCAGCGAACTGCTCGCCAAAATCCAGCAGACCTTCTGGGCTGACTGGACCTCAGATGAAGATACGGAACACTGCATCGGAAATCTCTACGAAAAGACGCATTACGTCGCTGACCCGCACACGGCCGTTGCCTGGAGCGTAGCGGAAAAATACCAGCAGGCAACGGGGGATGAGCACCACATGGTCGTCGTCTCGACGGCCAGCCCGTATAAGTTCAACGGCAGCGTCCTCGAGGCCCTCGGCGTCAAGACCGAAGGCATCGACGAATTCACGCTTCTTGACGAGCTGCAGGCGCGCAACGAAGACAAGATCCCAGAGGGCCTTGCCTCCCTGCGCACGAAGGAAATCCGCCACCACGGCGTCTGCGAACCGCAGACGATGGAAGATGCCGTCATGGCCTTCGCTTCTTCTAAAACAGAATAACTGCATCGGGTAAAACCGGGTAAAACAGATAAGAGAAATGACGCGAATTTCAGGCGTTATTTCTCTTATTTTTATGGATTTTTATGGAAGCAAATGGGAATAATACCAATAAATAAAACGTTAAAAAATGTGCAAAGAAATATTTGACATTTATGAATGGATAAGTTAATATAATAACTGTGTTGAGGATATCACATGAAAATGGACAGCGATTTCCATAGGGCAAAAAGAAAATCCTTTCTTTTGTAACGCTTTATGGTGAGGAGCGGGGAGTTTTGTGTGAATGTCCCAAGAGGTTTTCAGAACCAAAATTTATGAAAGAGGTTGAATGCAAATGGCAAACATCGATCTTAGTCAGTACGGTATCACGGGCGTAAAAGAGATTGTCTACAACCCGAGTTATCAGACGCTCTTCCAGGAAGAGACGAAAGAGGGCCTGACGGGCTACGAAGTAGGCCAGGTTTCCGAACTTGGTGCTGTTGATGTTAAGACTGGTATCTTCACGGGCCGTTCTCCTAAGGATAAATTCATTGTTGATGATGAGACTTCGCATGACACGGTTTGGTGGGATTCCGAAGCTTACCACAACGATAACCACAAGGCTACGAAAGAAGCCTGGGCTGCTGTAAAAGACATCGCTAAGAAAGAGCTCTCCAACAAGCGTCTCTTCGTTGTCGATGGCTTCTGCGGTGCAAACAAGAACACGCGCATGGCTGTCCGCTTCATCGTTGAAGTTGCTTGGCAGGCACATTTCGTACGCAACATGTTCATCAAACCGACCCCGGAAGAAGAAGCAAACTTCAAACCGGACTTCGTTGTTTTCAACGCTTCCAAAGCAAAAGTTGAGAACTACAAAGAGCTCGGCCTGCATTCCGATACGGCTGTTGTCTTCAACCTCACGGAGCGCCAGCAGGTTATCATCAACACCTGGTACGGCGGCGAGATGAAGAAGGGCATGTTCTCCATGATGAACTACTTCCTGCCGCTCAAGGGCATCGCTGCAATGCACTGCTCTGCCAACACGGATAAGCAGGGCAAGAACACGGCAATCTTCTTCGGCCTCTCCGGCACGGGCAAGACGACGCTGTCGACGGATCCGAAACGCCTG
The DNA here is from genome assembly GCF_051886055.1 of Mitsuokella apri. Classification (NCBI taxonomy): domain Bacteria; kingdom Bacillati; phylum Bacillota; class Negativicutes; order Selenomonadales; family Selenomonadaceae; genus Mitsuokella; species Mitsuokella apri. Next base: position 4,721 of record NZ_JBJEXT010000012.1, read on the forward strand.
CTGATCGGCGATGATGAGCACGGCTGGGATGACGATGGTATCTTCAACTTCGAAGGCGGCTGCTACGCAAAGGTCATCAACCTCGATCCTGAGTCCGAGCCGGATATCTTCGGTGCCATCAAACGCAACGCCCTGCTCGAGAACGTTGTCCTCGATGAGAACGGCAAGATCGACTTCTCGGATAAGTCCATCACGGAGAATACGCGTGTATCCTATCCGATCGACCACATCAAGAGCACGGTCAAAGGTTTCGTAAACGACCGCAGCGCTGCTCCGGCTGCTAAGAGCGTCATCTTCCTCGCAGCTGATGCTTTCGGTGTTCTGCCGCCGGTTTCCATCCTGACTCCGGAACAGATGCAGTACTACTTCCTCTCCGGCTTCACGTCCAAGCTGGCTGGTACGGAGCGCGGCATCACGGAGCCGACTCCGACGTTCTCCGCTTGCTTCGGTCAGGCATTCCTCGAACTGCCGCCGACGAAATATGCTCATGAGCTCGTAAAGCGCGTTAAGGCTAACGGCACGAAAGCATACCTCGTCAACACGGGCTGGAACGGCTACGGCAAACGTATCTCCATCAAAGATACGCGTGGTATCATCGATGCTATCCACAGCGGTGCTATCAACGAAGCTCCGACGAAGAAGATCCCGTACTTCGGTCTCGAGATCCCGACGAAGCTCGAAGGCGTTGCTACGGAAGTCCTCGATCCGAAAGACACGTATAAAGATCCGTCCAAATCCAAGTGGGATTACAAAGACGAGTCCGAGTGGGATACGAGAGCTAAGAAACTCGCTCAGATGTTCATCGACAACTTCGCTAAGAAGTATGCCAACACGGAAATCGGCAAAGGCCTCGTTGCAGCTGGCCCGCAGCTTTGATTCGTTTGCCAAACGCATCATAAATAAAAAAGAAGAGTCCCTGCGGGGGCTCTTTTTTGTACCCGGAAAAGGGCTGCTGTGGTACAATGGATATATAATTAGGAAGAAAAGGGGAAGAAAAAGCGATGAAGCTCACGGATTCGGTGCAGTATATCAAGGGGGTAGGGCCCAAGAAAAAAGCGGAGCTCAATAAGCTCGGCATTGCGACGGTCTATGACCTTCTGACGTATTTCCCGCGCACCTACGAGGACCAGAGCGTCCTGACGCGCATTGCCGACCTGCACGCGGGCGAAATCGCGACGGTCTCCGGAACAATCGTCAATCTGCACGAACAGTCGGGCAGACGCGGCCTTTCGATTCTCACGGCCTTCCTAAACGACGGCACGGGCATGCTGCAGGTCACATGGTTTAACCAAAAGTACCTCAAGAATAAGCTCAAAATCGGCCGGCGCGTCTTTGTCAGCGGCAAGCCGACATACGCCTACGGCGGGCAGGGCGCGTTCGCCATGAGCCAGCTGCATTACTTTCAGGTGCTCGACAAGGGAGAGCAGCCTGAAGGGCTCTGCGGCATCCTGCCCGTCTATCCGGCAAATGAAAGGCTCAACCAGAAATTCTTCCGCACTCTTCTGCAGGAAGTGCTGAAAGAAGACCTTGAACTGCCGGAGCTGATTCCCGAGAGCATCTGTAGGGCTTATCACCTGCTGGGACGCAGGGAAGCCCTGCAGGCCGTGCATTTTCCCGAAAACGGTGAAGAGCTCAAGAAAGCCCGCTATCGTCTGGCCTTCTCGGAGCTCTACCTCATCCAGTGCGGTCTGCTGCTCATCAAAAAGCAGTCGCAGGAGACGAGCCTTGGCATCCGCTTTCAGCCAAACGGAGAGCTCGTGCAGAAGGTCTATAAGAGTCTTCCTTTCACGCTGACCCATGACCAACAGCAGACCTGGCAGGAAATCTGCCGCGATATGGAGCGGCCCGTGACAATGCGCCGCCTCGTGCAGGGCGACGTCGGCTCGGGCAAGACGGTCATCGCGATGCTCGCGCTCGTCAAGGCCGTCGAAAACGGCTGGCAGGGTGCCATGATGGCCCCAACGGAAATCCTTGCCTCGCAGCATTACGAAAATCTTTCGGCCAAGCTCACGCCGTTTGGCACCCGCGTCGGCTTTCTTTCGGGCCATCTGACGCCGAAACAGCGCCGCGAGATGTATGAGGCCATCGCCGCGCACGAAGTCGATATCGTCATCGGCACGCATGCACTCATCCAGAAGGACGTGCATTTTGCACGCCTCGGCCTCGTCATCACGGACGAGCAGCACCGCTTCGGCATCGCGCAGCGCGCCGAGCTCGAGAAAAAGGGATGTCATGTTCCTGACGTGCTCGTCATGACGGCGACGCCGATTCCGCGCACGATGACTTTGACGGTTTACGGCGACCTCGACGTCTCGCTTATCAAGCAGCAGCCGCCGGGCCGTCAGCCCATCCGCACCTTCGTGCGGCGTCCCGACCGGCGCGAACTCATCTACAACTACGTGCGCAGTCAGATTGAAGCGGGCCGTCAGGCCTACGTCGTCTGTCCGCTCATCGAGATGAACGAGGAAAGCGACCTGCCCTCGGCCGAAGAGGTCTATGATGAACTGCGCTGGGGCATTTTCCGCGGCATTCCGTGCGGCCTCGTGCATGGCAGGCTGCCGGCCGCTGAAAAAGAGCGCGTCATGCAGGAATTCTACGAGAACAAAATCAAGCTGCTCGTCTCGACAACGGTCATCGAGGTCGGCGTCAACGTGCCGAACGCGAGCATCATGGTCATCGAGCACGCCGAACGCTTCGGCCTTGCTCAGCTCCATCAGCTGCGCGGCCGCATCGGGCGCGGGCCATACGCTTCGTACTGCATCCTCGTATCCGAGGGCAAGACGGAAAATGCCCGCGAACGCCTCAAAATCATGGCGGAGACGAATGACGGCTTTAAACTCGCCGAAGAGGATCTCAGGCTGCGCGGCCCGGGCCAGTTCTTCGGCTCCCTGCAGCACGGCCTGCCCGACCTCAAGATCGCGCGCGTGCCCGAGGATATCGATATCCTGCTTGCCGCGCACAAGGCAGCCGAAGCGACGCTCAGGAGCAAGGGCGACCTCGACTTTATAAGGCCCGCTCTCATGCTGCAGTACAAGGAAAAATTCGCTCATATCATGGAAACCTGAGGTAGAAAATGGTTCCTTTTTAAGGAATTTCGTCTTTTTGAAGTGGACCACTTGACACGAATGGCGGACATGCTATACAATAGCAATATCTTTTGACGCTTACAGGAGGCGCATATTTTTGACTACGGTAATCGTAAATGGTGCCTGCGGCCGCATGGGGCAGGCAGTCTTAAAGGCGGTACAGGAAGCTGAGGGCCTTGAGCTCGTCGGTGCAGTGGATATCAAGGGCGGTGCGGACACGGGCTCGCTCGTCGGCCTGCCGGCAAACGGCATCCTCGTGGAGACGGACCTTGCAGCCCTGCTCGACCGCAAGAAACCGGAAGTCATGGTTGACTTCACGCGTCCGGACGTTGTCTTTGGCAATGTCATGACGGCACTCAAACACGGCACGTCGCCGGTCGTCGGCACAACGGGCCTTTCCGATGAGCAGAAGGCAGAAATTGCCAAAGCTGCTGAGGAAAACAACACGCCGGCTTTTATCGCACCGAACTTCGCCATCGGCGCCGTGCTGCTCATGGTCATGTCGCGTCAGGCTGCAAAATACATGCCGGACGTCGAAATCATCGAGCTCCATCACGACAAGAAGCTCGACGCCCCTTCGGGCACGGCCATCCAGACGGCTGCGATGATTGCAGAAGTCCGCAAGGAGCACAAGCAGGGCAACCCCGACGAGTTCGAGAAACTCAAGGGCGCGCGCGGTGCCGACTACGAGGGCATGCACATCCACAGTGTGCGCCTGCCGGGCTATGTCGCCCATCAGGAAGTCATTTTCGGCGGCCTCGGCCAGACGCTGACCATCCGCCATGACTCGATGAACCGCGAATCCTTCATGCCGGGTGTCGTGCTCGCGGCCAAGAAGGTCCGTTCTTTGAAGGGCCTGACGGTCGGCCTCGACAAACTGCTCGACTGATTTTCCCATCTCGTTTTTCATTTCTATCTTATTTATAAAGCCAAACACATCGCAGAAAGGAACGATGGCAATGAAGAAGTACAATGTAGCAATCCTTGGCGCAACGGGCGCCGTCGGTCAGGAATTCCTCAACCTCATTGAGGAGCGCAATTTCCCTTTCGCCAACCTCAAAATGCTCGCTTCGAAGCGCAGCGCTGGCAAGAAAATCCAGTTCATGGGCAAAGAGTACACGGTTGAGGAGACGACGGACGATTCCTTCAAGGATGTCGAAATCGCTCTGTTCGCCGGCGGTGCTGCAAGCAAACAGTTTGCACCGGCTGCCGTAAAGGCTGGCGCCGTCGTCATCGATAACTCGAGTGCCTTCCGCATGGACCCTGAGGTTCCTCTCGTCGTTCCTGAGGTCAACCCGCAGGCCATTGCCCGCCATAAAGGCATCATCGCCAACCCGAACTGCTCGACCATCATCATGATGATGGCCCTGAAGCCTCTCTACGACCTCTCGAAGATCAAGCGCATCGTTGTTTCCACGTATCAGGCTGTCTCGGGCGGCGGCAAGGAGGCCATGGCCGAACTTGAGCAGCAGGTCAACGACATCGTTGCAGGCCGCGAAGTCAAGGCCAACATCCTGCCGGGCGCGAAGTTCCCGAAACACTATCAGATTGCCTTCAACCTGATTCCGCAGATCGACGTCTTCTACGACAACCTCTACACGAAAGAGGAAATGAAGATGGTCAACGAGACGAAGAAGATTCTCGAAGACGACAGCCTGCGCATCACGGCCACGACGGTCCGCGTACCGGTTTACCGCAGCCATGCCGAGTCTGTCAACGTCGAGTTCGAGGATGAAGTCAGCGTTGAAGCCGCCCGCAAGGCCATCGATGCCTTCCCAGGCGCCATCGTCCGCGACAATCCGGCCGAGCAGATCTACCCGATGCCGCTCTTCACGTCCGGCAAGAACGACGTCGAAGTCGGCCGCATCCGCAAGGATGAATCCATCGAGCACGGCCTGAACTTCTGGGTCTGCGGCGACCAGATCCGCAAAGGCGCTGCCCTTAACGCCCTGCAGATCGCCGAATACATGATCAAAAACGACATGATCTGACTGCATCCTTTGCCATAAAAAGAGCTGCCTTCGGGCAGCTTTTTTGGTGTGCAGAAAATTTTATAAGGAAGAAAGAAGAAATAGGAAGGTTTTATCGAAATGAAACTATACAAATACGGGAATCCCGAGGCAGAAAGGATCCTCATCCAGATGGTCGATGACCATGATTTAGCGGGCATCGAGCAGGAAATCGCCCTGATTCGCGAAATGACGGGCCTTGACTTTTATTTGCTTGCCATAAAAGTTGACTCGTGGAACAAGGACTTGTCGCCGTGGCCGGCCCCAGCCGTCTTCGGCAGGGAAAATTTCGGCGACGGGGCCAGAGACACCTTAAAGGAAATCCTGAAATACACGGGCGAGGCAGGGAAAACGTACTATCTTGGCGGCTACTCGCTTGCGGGCCTCTTTGCGCTCTGGGCCGCGATGCAGACCGACGTTTTTGCAGGCATCGCCGCAGCCTCGCCGTCCGCATGGTTCCCCGATTTTTACGAATACGTGCAGAAACACGCCATGAAGACCTCTGCCGTCTATTTGAGCCTCGGCGACAAGGAGCACAAATCGCGCAGCCCCGTCATGGCCACGGTAGAAGACAAACTCCGCGGCATTTACGCCCAGCTGCAGATGCAGCCTTTAAAGAGCACGCTTGAAATGAATCCGGGCAATCACTTCAGAGACCCCGAGCTGCGGACGGCCAAGGCCTTCGCCTGGGTTCTGCAGCATACCGATATTATTTAAAAAAGCATGGTCATTCGCCTTCACTGCGGATATTCTTTACGGCTGCATTGACATCCTCTTCGGACATAAGTTCTGCTTTTGAGGCAGGATTTTGCTGCGATATCGCGAATACAAAAGATAGAAAAGAGACGAGAAAGAGGTATCATATGTCATGAACCTGAAAATCATAGATCCGCAGGATCGTATGCCGGCACTGACCGAAAAACTGCTGATGATCTGGCAGGGGTCGGTCGAGGCCACGCATTTCTTTCTGTCCGACGCAGAGATTGCAAAAATCAAAGAATACGTGCCGCAGGCCCTGAAGGGCGTGCCTGTTTTAGTCATTGCCGAAAATGACAAGGGGGAGCCCGTGGGTTTTATGGGCATCGCGGGTCAGTCTCTTGAGATGCTCTTTATTGCAAGAGAATGCAGGGGACAGGGCATCGGCAAATCACTGTTGCGGTACGACATCGAACATTTCGGCGTCAATAAACTGGCCGTCAACGAGCAAAATCCCAAGGCCAGGGGCTTCTATGAGCATATGGGCTTTAAAGTCTACAAGCGCACGGAGCTTGACGAGCAGGGGCAGCCGTATCCCTTGCTCTATATGAAAAAATCCTAAAATGCAACTGGAATTTGGCTAGGATGTGAAGATTGGAGGAATCGTTATGAAAATCGGTATGAGAACGCCAAGTCTGAAAAAATCTTTGAACGCCAGAACCACGGGCGCAGCCAAGAGGGCCGTCAAACGTGCATTGATTCCAGGCTACGGTAAAAAGGGCATGGGCCTGCTGAAAGACCCTGAGCGTGCCGTCAAGAATAAGATCTACAAGAAGACGACGTTCAGTCTCTGGGATCTCTTTAAATGACAAATGACTTTTGGATATGAGAAATGCCCCTGCAGTCAGCAGGGGCGTTTTTAACACGCGCTTATATATCTTTAACGCACGCGTGCGTTGAAGTGTATTTATTCTAACGCACGCGTGCGTTAGAATTGATGCAAAAGATGTGATACATGCACGATCATTCGCTCTCACTGCGGATATCCTTTACGGCAGCATTGACGTCATCTTCAGACACAAGCCCTGTTTTTTCACCTTCGCCTGCCATTTCGGTCCGAAGCATCTGCATGGCATAAACAGCCGAATTGACCGTTCGAACAGAGCCGTGCTCTGTAATGGAGGTATCCGGAATCTTTACAGTCATTTTATCCATGATAAGACCTCCTTATTATGAAAAGCATGGATTTCTCTCCTTTTACTATATCACAAGAGCGATATTTGCAGTATGAAAACAAAGAGAATACTGTTGCATTGTCTTAAAAATCACGACTTTTAACAGGCATGTCGTCCACCATGGCAGACGTTTTTTACGCTCCTGCAGTCGGCAGGGGCGTTTTTGTGCTGTGTCGGGGCAGGATTTTGGCTGACTTGTCACGAATAAAATTAAAATATGAAAAAGAAACGAAGAACGGGGTATATGACAATATGGTAACTGGTGAGTTGAAAAGTAAGATTGACAGTCTCTGGGAGATTTTTTGGACGGGCGGTCTGACGAATCCTTTGGAAGTCATTGAGCAGATGACGTATCTGATGTTCATTCATGACCTTGATGAAGTCGACAATACGCGCGCGAAAAGCGCGGTCATGCTGGGCCTTCCTTATAAAAGCATTTTTGCCGGCGATATCAAAATCGGCGAGCGCATGATAGCCGGTGAACAGCTTAAATGGAGCACCTTCCATGACTTTCCGGCAGCACGCATGTACAGCACAATGCAGGAATTCGTCTTTCCGTTTATCAAGGAACTTCACGGCGATAAGGAAAGTGCCTATTCGAAGTACATGGCCGATGCCATCTTCAAGATTCCGACGCCTTTGATGCTCGATAAGATTGTCACGGCCATGGATGGCATTTACGAACAAATGGCTCAGCTCAAAAATACCGATGTTCGCGGCGATGTTTACGAGTATCTGCTTTCCAAGTTGGCTACGGCTGGCGTCAACGGTCAGTTCCGCACGCCGCGTCACATCATCACGATGATGGTCGACCTTATGGAGCCGAAGGCCAACGACATTATCTGCGATCCTGCCTGCGGCACATCGGGGTTTCTGGTTGCGGCCAGCGACTTTTTAAAGAAGAATCGCAAAGAAGAGGTCTTTTTCAACAAGGCGAATAAAGAGCATTATATGAACAAAATGTTCCATGGCTACGATATGGACCGTACCATGCTGCGCATTGGTGCCATGAACATGATGGCCCATGGCGTTGAGAATCCGACCATCGAATATCGCGACAGTCTGTCCGACCAAAATCCGGATAAAGATTTTTATTCCCTGATTTTAGCCAATCCACCGTTCAAGGGCAGCCTTGACTATGATATTGTCTCGGCTGACTTGCTGAAAGTCTGCAAGACGAAAAAGACAGAACTCCTTTTTCTCGCGCTTTTCCTGCGCATGCTGCGCGTGGGCGGCCGCTGTGCCTGCATTGTCCCGGATGGCGTGCTCTTTGGCTCATCTAAAGCCCATAAGGCCATCCGCAAGACGCTGATTGAGGACAATCGCCTCGAAGCGGTCATTTCCATGCCCTCGGGTGTGTTCAAGCCATATGCCGGTGTGTCAACCGGTATTCTGATTTTCACAAAGACGGGTCAGGGCGGTACAGATAAGGTCTGGTTCTACGATATGAAGGCCGATGGTTTCAGTCTCGACGATAAACGCAGTCCCGTTGACGAAAATGACATTCCCGACATCATCGAACGTTTCCATCACCTCGATGGCGAAGAAAGTCGGGAACGCACGGACCAGTCCTTCCTCGTACCAAAACAGGAAATCGCCGACAACGACTACGACCTCAGTATCAACAAATACAAGAAGATCGAGTACGTGCCGGTCGACTACCCGCCGACCGAAGAGATCATGGCTAATCTGCGTGACCTTGAAAAGCAGATACAGAAGGAAATGGACGAGCTGGAAGAGTTGTTGAAGAAGTAACTTCAGATTTGTAGGTGGATAAACGATGAAAAGAAAGCTTGGTGAAGTTTGTACATTCTATTCAGGAACTGGATTCCCGATTGTATATCAGGGAAAAAATAAAGGTGAGTTGCCTTTTTATAAGGTGGGTGATATTGCAAATAATGTTATAGCAGGGAATGTAAGATTGTCCTTGTGTAACAATTATATTTCGTATCATGATGCAAAAGAAATCCGGGGAACAATAATTCCCAAAGATGTAGTAGTATTTGCCAAAATTGGCGAGGCAGTAAAGTTAAATAGACGATCTCTAACTAGCTGTGATTGTCTAATTGATAATAATGCAATGGGAATTGCACCTAATAAGGAAGTGCTTAGAATCAAGTATTTCTTTTATTATATGAAACATATAAAAATCCAAGAATATGCAAAATCTACAACTGTTCCATCTGTACGAAAAAGTACGCTCGAAGAGATTGAAATAGATATTCCGAGAATAGAACTACAATTACAAAGAGAAGGGATTCTAGATAAAATTTCTGGGATTATACTTAGTAGAAAGCAAGAATTATTAAAACTAGATGATCTTATAAAAGCCCGATTTAGCGAATTGTTTGGAGATTTACATATCAATCCCAAGGGATGGCCAATTAGGTCATTTAATGATATAGCTAGAATAGATACACGAATGATACGTGATTTTAAAGGGTATGAATCGTTGCCACATATAGGAATTGATAGTATAGAAAAAGATACTGGTCGATTGTTCGGATATCGAACAGTCAAGGAAGATGGTGTTATAAGTGGGAAATACTTATTTTCACCGAAGCATATAATCTACAGTAAAATACGACCAAACCTTAATAAAGTAGCCATGCCTAACTTTGAAGGAGTTTGCTCGGCAGATGCATATCCTATTCTCGTTAATGAAAAGGAGTGTACACGAGAATTTTTAACATATGTAATGCGTAGTTCAATCTTTTTGGATTATATACTTACTTTTTCTAATAGAACTAATTTACCTAAGGTTAATAAAAAACAAGTAGAGGGATTCTCTTGTCCTGTTCCGCCGTTGGATTGTCAAATGAAATTCAAAGTTTTTTTCAATCAGATAAACAAATCAAAATCTGCCATCCAGAAGTCACTGGATGAAACGCAGACTCTGTTCAATT
>NZ_JBJEXT010000013.1:0-2916 GCF_051886055.1 Mitsuokella apri
TCCAGCGGCTTATGGTTCTTGAGCTGCAAGGCCATGTTTTCCAGCAGGAGTTTCAGCCAGCCCAGGATATTCTCTTTCTCATAGGCAGACTGGATATCCCGCGAGTGATCATAGACCTTGCCTCCCTGCCAGCCGAGATCCCGGAAGAAAAAGGATGGATTGTTGGTATCTGCCCAGGAAATCCGATCCGGGTCATAGTAGTTCGGCGGATCAAACGGGCGATCCCAGCCGGGGACGATATGTGCAAACACAACGCCATACCCCACGCAAAAGCCCGTGACGCCCATCACGATCACCAGGAACAAACATCCTACACGCTTCAATATCGTCTTAATCATCGCCACGCCCTCCTCATTCATTCGTCAAATGGAAACCAGGACTGCCAAACTGCTTCATGATGCGCTTCGAGATGCGATCCGCAAAGAAGATGAACGTCAAGAGTACCAGCAGCAGTTTCAGCAGGAGCAACAGATTCAGCATAGTCTGCGTGACCGAGCTTGTGCCGTTGAGCAATGACACCATGTCGTTCGTATACTCTTCTACGCTTGCGCTGTAATAGCCACCATGCTTCAGAGCCTGTGCATATTCAGCTGGCGTCTTGGCCTCGAACAAGCCATCTTCTGCATAGGCATTCAATGTCCTGGCAAAGTCCTCTGCAAATTCTTCATCATTTGCATAATACCTATAATCTGAGCCATCATATCCCATACCGGCATAATTGTGATACTGAACGGCCAGCTGACTATCCATATTGACACCGGATTCGTGAGCCATCTGCGCCCAGATGAAATCAGCCCGGAGATCGCGTCCGTATTCCTCTTTCAGGATTTGTTGAACCCGGTAGGCAACTTCTGCTTTCGGTCTGCCGGAAATGTCGACGCCTTCCGTTCTGCCCCCAGAAGAAGCAATCATCCCTGGCGGCAGCGTGCTACTGGAAGCTCCGGCATCTATTGTCCGTGTCTCGATGAACGAGCCTACGGACATATTCTCCATGGTATAGTTTAGCAAGAAGGCGAACATACAGAAGAACATCAGGTTGATGGATACCGCAAAAACTGCATTGATGCAGTTCGAACCGTACTTGCGCGTGTATTTGATGCCTGAGAACAAGAAGCCCGTGAAGCTGAACAGGATGACGAAATAGAACTCGAGATATGCCTTCATGATCTGGAGGCCAATCAGCAGGAAAAGTGCCAGGAAGGCGATACCAAAGACCAGGCATAGTGCCGATGTGACCGCATGATTGACGAGATCCAGCAATCCCTTGATTTTCATGGCCTCATTGATGATTGGCTCGATGATATACAAGCCCTTCTGGATGATGGCGGTCGGATCGGACAGAATCTTCGCCGCTTCGTCTGGCGTTGCGCCGACTGCGATGCTGCCAAGCGCAGGGAATCCATGCATGGCCAGTCCGCCGACAATGTCCCCCCAGTTTGCCAGGAGGAACATCATGACGCCGTACATGACCACGCGGTAGATGACCCAGTTGGCAAAATCATCGTTTCCTTCTGAGCCGAAGCTGCGCCACGCCAGGCCGATGACAAGATCCATGGTCAGGAGTGCCATGAAGATCTTGTAGACGACGTTCTTGATGAGCTTCATCGCTGCCGTGATGGCATCGACGAATTTATTGCTGATGTCCCGCAGCGGTTTTGCAAAGTCTGCCGACACTTCAAACGTCGCCTTTCCGTCAATACTGTCTACGCCGTCTGCACGCTCTGGGACATGGTTCGGATCATAGGCCATCTCAGCTTGTTCGACTTCCGGGCAAAACAGTCCAGGGTCGACTGGATGGTCATTGATACGCACTTCCCAGTGACAATGCGGCCCGGTGGAATTGCCCGTCGAACCGCATAAGGCAATCCGGTCGCCTTGACTTACTTTCTGTCCGGCTGAAACCAGTAACTCAGAATTATGACCATAGAGGCTGGTGACGCCAGCACCATGGTCAATGATGACCGCATTGCCGTATCCGTCAATCCATCCGGCATATACTACAGTACCGGATTGACAGGCAACAATGGGCGTCCCTTGCTCCGCCGCCAAGTCAGCCCCGGAATGATACTTGCGGACGCCATAGATCGGATGGATACGCCATCCCTGCGGGGAAGTCAGTGTCCAACTGCCCTGCACCGGGCAGATCATCGTCCCGGCTCCGCCGCCTCCTGCCTGTTTATCCATCTCCGAAAGATCTTCTGACTCAGCCCATGCAACGGACATGCAGACCAGCTGAATCAGAAGCGTAATCATCACGATGAGTTTTATCTTCATAGCCTGCGCTCCTCCATCTCACGTCTCATTCCATTCTACGCAAGATATTTCCGCGCAAGCCGTCAATTTATTTCATGGCACGATAAAAAGCCCTGCGATGTCCATGATGGACATCGCAGGGCCGTTGTTGAAGTAATCCACACGTAAGGCTAGGCAAAAGAACCTCGCGCTTTCTTCAATCTTGGTAAGAAAAGGAAGGCTGATGGTTCGAAACATCGGCCGCTCTTCTATTACAAGATCAACACTACCTTGATTATAGCACAATATGTCGCTAGTCGGTAGTATCTCTTTTAGTTTTCCTAATTTTTTGTATATTAGTTAGATTTGTCACACGCACGACAAATGCCGTTGAACGCTTCTGCTATCCGTAGTACAATGTAAGTATCAGTCAGTTTGTACCAATACGAAAGGAGATGACAACATGGCGGTACTTGCACATTACACGCTGCGGCGGAAGGATATTCCTCTGGTTCACTTCTGCCTGGAGGCCGAGCAGGAAGTGACTGCCGGTATAGCGCAGACCATTTACCAGGTTCACGTGACGCAAGTGGAAGAAGACAACCGACCTCTCCTGCCCGGCACGCTCCGGGAGCAGCTGACAGATGCATCCCTGCTCACATGGATTGACCGGCGGAAAGCACC
>NZ_JBJEXT010000014.1:0-14384 GCF_051886055.1 Mitsuokella apri
GACTCATTCGAGTCTGCGGACCGCCTTTGTTTATGAAGGCTGTTTTTTCACAGCCGCTTTTGTGTTTTGGCTGATGTTATTTGTCGAGGGCGACGACTTCAGGCTTTTTGCCTTCGTCGATGCATTCCTTCGTGATGATGACCTTGCGCGGGGCGCTGGACTTCGGGATGTCGTACATGACATCGAGCATGACGTCCTCGATGATGCCCTTGAGGGAGCGGGCGCCGGTCTTGCGCTCGATGGCTTTTTTCGCGACGGCACGCAGGGCGTCTTCGGCGAATTCGAGCTTGACGTTATCCATGGCGAGGAGTTTCTCGTACTGCTTGACCGGTGCGTTTTTCGGCTCGGTCAGGATGCGCAGCAGGGCGTCTTCGTCGAGGGTCTCGAGCGTGCAGATGACAGGCAGGCGGCCGATGATTTCCGGGATGATGCCGTACTGCATGAGGTCTTCCGGGCGGACCTGATGGATGAGCTCGTCGTAGGTCGGCTTCTCGTTCTTGCTGGCGACTTCGGCGCCGAAGCCAATGGAAGAATCGGCTTTCTGCAGGCGTTTGGCGATGATGTCTTCGATGCCGACGAAGGCACCGCCGACGATGAACAGGATGTTCTTCGTGTCGACCTTGATGGTCGGGGCCTCCGGATGTTTGCGCTGGCCGCGGGCTGTGAACTCGACGATGTTGCCTTCGAGCATTTTGAGGAGGGCCTGCTGTACGCCTTCATGACCCGGGTCGGCCGTGATGGAGTTGTTGGCACCGGACTTTCTCGCAATCTTGTCGAACTCATCGAGGTAGATGATGCCGTGCTCGGCCTTCTGGATGTCCTTGTCGGCTGCATAGTAGAGGTTGCGGACGGCGACTTCTACATCGGCGCCGACGAAGCCGGCTTCCGTGAGGCTCGAGGCATCCGTGACGGCAAACGGCACATCGAGGAGTTTTGAGAGGTGCGAGAGAAGCGCTGTCTTGCCGCAGCCGGACGGGCCGAGCATGATGACGTTCGATTTCTCAATCTCCGTGCCATCGTCATTTGTGTAGCCGTATTTCATGCGCTTGTAGTGGTTGTAGACGGCGACGGAGAGGATTTTCTTCGCGCGGTCCTGATTGATGATGTACTCATCGAGGTACTGCTTGATGATGTGCGGTTTGTTCTTTTTGAGGATTTCATCGAGCTGGGCGGCGAAGTCCGGCGTCTCTTTTTTCGCCGTATCGGCTTCGTGCATCTCGATGTAATGGGCGAGTTCCTTGATGCAGTTCTTGCAGATGCCAAAGCCCGTGGCCGGGTCGTAAATCGGCATGTCGAAGGAGTCATGGATTTCGACTTCGCGCTTGCAGAAGCTGCAGCGCTGCTTCATGACTGGTTCTTTCGTTTTATCTTTATCATTAGCCATATAGAAAACACCCTTTCTGTATGTGAATGTTCTTTCTGAATTACCCCTGTATAGAACATTATCTACTATTATACCGCTTTTTTCAAGGAGATTTTATCCGCTGTTCCTTGCAAGGCTAAGACCTGTGTGATATAATAGACCGGTAATGGACGTAATGACGTCTGTTTTCAAGTCAAAATTTGACTGGCTTTCCCCCGAACAAGGGGAGCTAGGTCTAAACCAAGCCTGCGCAGAGTGGGCTTGTATCCATTCCCAGTTCCTGGGGGGAAAGAGAGGTGTAATAAAATGAAACAGGGTATCCATCCGAAGTACTACGAAGCTACGGTTATCTGCGGTTGCGGCAACACGTTCAAGACTGGCTCCACGAAACCGGAACTTCGCGTCGATGTCTGCTCCAAGTGCCATCCGTTCTTCACGGGTCGTCAGCGTGACGTACAGGCAGGCGGCCGCATCGAGAAGTTCAACAAGCGCTACGGCAAGAAATAAGATGCAGCATGATGAAGCAGAGCAGAGCAATCTCGCTCTGCTTCATTTTATATACAGACAAAATACAGCAGCCGGATGTATCCTATATATAATAGAAGAAAGTTGTTATTTGATATACAGGAGGTCCAAATTTATGGGCAATCATCTTATGGTAGGCGGTCAGGCCGTCATTGAAGGCGTCATGATGCGCGGGCCGAAGCTCACGGCTACGGCTGTGCGTGACCCGAACGGCGAGATTCAGGTGGAGACGAAGGATGTACATTCCATCGCCGACCGCTATCCGATTCTCAAGAAACCCATGCTCAGGGGCACGGTCTCGCTGATTGAATCGCTCGTCATCGGCATCCGCTCGCTGTCGTATTCGGCCAAGATGGCCGGCGAAGAAGACGAGCAGATGACGGATAAGGAAATGGCCGGCACGATTATCTTTGCGCTCGTGCTCGCAAGCATTCTGTTCATCGCCATCCCGACGGGAGCGGCACGTCTGTTCCACGTCATCACGGAAGACCCGTTCTTCCTGAACCTCATGGAGGGGTTTCTGCGCCTCGCGATTTTCCTCGGCTATATCTGGGGCATTTCGCGCATGAAGGACATCCGCCGCGTGTTCCAGTATCATGGGGCGGAGCATAAGACCATTCACTGCTATGAGGCCGGGCTGCCGCTGACGGTCGAGAACGTGCAGAAATTCTCGCGCCTGCATCCGCGCTGCGGCACGAATTTCCTGCTCATCGTCATGCTTGTCTCGATTTTCGTCTTTGCGTTCCTCGGCTGGCCAAATCTCGCGGAGCGCATTGCCTCGCGCATTTTGCTGCTGCCGGTCGTTGCGGGCATCTCGTATGAAATCATCCGCCTCGCGGGCCGCAGCGAGAATCCGATTATCCAGACGGCCATCAAGCCGGGCCTCTGGCTGCAGTATCTGACGACGCGTCCGCCGGAGGATGAAATGGTCGCCGTGGCCATCGAGTCGCTGAAGGCCGTGCTGCCGGAAGAAGAAATCGTCGAAGGGACGGGGGAATACCGTCATGTGGCTAAGCCCGTGCAGGAAGTCCCCGTGCCCTAAAATATATCCTATGGAGAGGTGAATCCTGTGCTGGAGAAGCTCCAAGCCGTTGAAGATAAATATAGGGAACTCGAGTCGCTCATCAGCGACCCCGAGGTCATGGCTGACATGACGAAATGGCAGGCCTATACGAAGGAGCATGCTGCCCTGACGCCGATTGTCGAGAAATTCCGCACGTATAAGAAAGTCGTCGCGGGCATCGACGAAGCCAAGGCGATGTTCCATGAATCCCTTGACGACGAGATGCGCAAATTCGTCGAGGAGGAGCTTGCGAACCTTGTCGAGCAAAAGGAAAAGCTCGACAGGGAGCTGCCCATCCTGCTCCTGCCGAAGGACCCGAATGACGAGAAAAATGTCATTGTCGAGATTCGCGGCGGCGTTGGCGGCGATGAAGCGGCGCTGTTTGCCGGCGACCTCTTCCGCATGTACTCGCGCTATGCCGAGAAAAAGGGCTGGAAAGTCGAAATCATGGATGCCAATGCGACAGAAATCGGCGGCTTCAAGGAAGTGACGTTCATGGTCACGGGCTTTGGGGCGTATTCACGTCTCAAATATGAGAGCGGCACACACCGCGTTCAGCGCGTGCCGGTCACGGAGTCGGGCGGCCGCATCCATACGTCGGCGGCGACGGTCGCCGTACTGCCCGAGGCCGAAGAAGTCGATGTTGACATCAATCCTTCGGACCTGCGCATCGACACGTACTGCGCGTCGGGCGCGGGCGGCCAGTACGTCAACAGGACTGAGACGGCCATCCGCATCACGCATCTGCCGACGGGCATTGTCGTGCAGTGTCAGGATGAAAAGTCACAGCTCAAGAACAAGGAAAAGGCCATGAAGGTCCTGCGCGCGCGCATCCTCGACAAGGCGCGTCAGGAGCAGGAGGCCGCCGTCGCGGCGGACCGCCGCAGTCAGGTCGGCTCGGGCGACCGCAGCGAACGCATCCGCACGTACAATTTCCCGCAGGGACGTGTGACGGACCACCGCATTGGCCTGACGCTGCACAAGATTGACGCCATCCTTGATGGCGACCTCGATGAACTCTTATCGGCCCTCATCACGGCAGACCAGGCCGAACGACTGAAGAAGGTGGACGCGAAGTGACAAATCAGGTATGGACCGTCGGACGTATCCTCAAGTGGACGGAAAACTATTTCAAGGAAAAGGGCATCGAGTCGCCGCGGCTTGACGCCGAGGTCCTGCTCGCGCACGTCCTGAAACAGGAGCGCATCTATCTCTACGTTCATTTTGATGAGCCGATGGAAGCAGAAGAGCTCGCAGCTTACCGCGAATGCATCAAGAAACGCGTCATGCATGTGCCTGTCGCGCATATCCTCGGCGAAAAAGAATTCATGGGTTTGACCTTCAAGGTTACGGCCGACACGCTCGTGCCGCGTCCCGATACGGAAATCCTCGTGCAGGCCGCCGTCGACCGGCTGCGCAGCCTGCAGGAAAGCGGGGCTGGCGCAGAAAAGCTGCATATCGCTGATATCGGCACGGGCACCGGCGCCATCTGCCTTTCGATCCTTCATTATCTTGAGGGGACCATGGCCGATACGGTCGATATTTCCCCTGCGGCGCGTGCCGTGGCCGAGGAAAATGCAGAGGCACTGGGCCTTAAGGACCGCGTGACGTTTCATACGGGCAATTTGCTGCAGCCGCTGCAGGGCATGACCTTTGCGGCGATTCTTTCAAATCCGCCGTACATCCCCGAAAAGGATATCGAAGCGCTGGCCCCTGAAGTTCGCCTCAAGGAACCGCATACGGCGCTTTCCGGCGGCAAAGACGGCCTCGACTTTTACCGCCGTCTGGCGAAAGACGCCCCGGCGATGCTGACGGATGGCGGTTTTATGGCTTTGGAAGTCGGCATTCATCAGGCCGAGGATGTGGCAAAGCTCGCCAAGGCTAATCCGCTGATCACGGAAACGGAGATTTTGCCCGACTACGCCGGTATTGACCGCGTCGTCGTGGCTTGGAGAAACAGGCCGGAAAAGATGCAGGCAGAGCCTGCCGAAGATACGGGCGATAACGAAAAAGCCGAAAATGCCGGAACGGAGGAAGATTGACCATGCAGACAGAAATCGTGAAGATAACGGATGTCCGCACGCAGCAGGAAGATTTGCAGCGTGCTGGCAAAATTCTTCGAAGCGGCGGTCTCGTGGCTTTCCCGACGGAGACGGTTTACGGTCTTGGAGCCAATGGCCTCGACGCGGAGGCCTGCGCGCGCATTTACGAGGCGAAGGGGCGTCCGTCGGACAATCCTCTGATTCTGCACGTCTGTGACCGCGCGATGGTTGATATGGTCGCGGCTGAGGTCACGCCGATGGCAGAAAAACTGCTCGCGGCGTTTATGCCGGGCCCGATTACCCTGATTCTGCGCCGCAAAGAAATCGTGCCGGACCGCATCACAGGCGGGCTCGACACGGTCGGCATCCGTATGCCGGAACATCCTGTGGCCCGCGCGATGATTCGCGCGGCCAGCGTGCCCATCGCCGCGCCTTCGGCCAATATCTCGGGCCGTCCGAGCCCGACGACGGCAGCTTCTGTGCTGCGCGATATGAAAGGACGCATTCCCTTGATTCTCGATGGCGGTCCGTGTCATTTTGGCGTCGAGTCGACGATTGTCGACTGCACGGGGCCAGTGGCCGTTATCCTGCGGCCCGGTGCCATCACGCGCGAGATGCTGACAGAAGTCCTCGGCGGCTGTAAGCTTGACCCGGCCTTAGTCGGGGCCGACACCGTGCCGAGAGCTCCGGGCATGAAGTACAAGCATTATGCACCGAAAGCCCCGTTAACACTTCTTGAGGGAGCCCCCGAGAAGATGCCTGCGGCCTTCCGCCGTCAGGTGCGCCGCCTGCAGGACGAAGGCCATACGGTCGGCGTGCTTGCAAGCTCTGAAGTCTGCCAGAGCCTGCAGGGGCTTGTGCCTGAAGAGCTTCTCGCGGACTACGGCCCGCAGGGAGATTTATTGGCCATTGCCTCGCATATCTACGAAGAGCTCATTGCCTTTAACGATACAAAGGCCGATGTGCTTCTAGGCGAAGGCACGACAGAAAAGGGCCTCGGCCTTGCCATCATGAACCGCCTGCACAAGGCCAGCGGTTTTCACAGCCTCAAAGTTTCGTAAGTTTATGCATAAAAAAATTCCTGTCACGGCATTGTCCATGACAGGAATTTTTTATTTTGTATACGCGAAGAGGGACTACAGACTTGCAGCAGTAATCCCTCTTCAAAGCAGGGGTCCAGGGTGCCGTTTGCTTTAAATGCCTAAAACCTGCGGCTAGCAGGTGGGTGCCCTAAGTCCGGTTTTTGCAGTCGCCGAGGCGGGCATCTGCCGGAATCAAATCAAGCTCCCTAGGAAAAATGTAGGTTAGACACTTCTAAAGCTCACGCACATCCCAGGCTTGTCCTTCTTTACGTGTATAATATCATAAAAAATTTACATACGCAAGTCTTGACAAATCAATAAAGAAGGCTGGTTGTAGAAAAGCTTGAAATCCCTTATAATGGAGAAATAGAGCCCAATCGAAAAGGAAGAAAAACGCATCAGCGTAAAAACATAAAGGGGAAAAAAACATGGCAAATACCTATAGTGTAGCAATCAGCTACAAGAACGACCTCGGCTGGATTGATTACGATGAAGAAGCAAAGAAAGCTACGGTTCATCTGGCCAACGAAGAGGGCAAAAAGAAAGTCGAAGAATATCTGAGCAAGACGCATCAGATTAACATCCCGCACGAGACACTCATGGATTTCACGCATGAGACGATTGACCCGCAGGCCGACCTCAAGAGCCTGCAGACGGCCCTGACCCGCCTTTGGGAGGCCACGGATGTCAGTGTGGACTGGAGCCGCCCGGTAGACTATGTTCGCTTACATCCACACTATTGAGATAAAGTAAAAAAGTCTCCCGCTGTCGAAGTTTAAGACAGCCGGAGGCTTTCTTTTTTTGCTCTTTACGCCGTGTTTAACAGGAGTTTATCTTCCCTCACTATACTCTAAGATAAATCAAAGGTTAGATGAAGAGAAGAAGGGAAAGATAAAATGAGACGCAAGGACTTTTTGTATCTGGCAGTTTTCGGGCTGGTGCTTTTTATGCTCGGCAATTGGCTGCTGCCGGTCACGGACCCGGTCGAGTCGAATTACACGCAGACGGCCAAGGAGATGATCGCGGCAGGGGACTATATGTCACCGCGCATCTTTGGCAATTACTGGTATGATAAGCCCATCCTGTTTTATCTCGAGCTCATCGCGGCATTCAAGATGTTTGGCATGACGGATTTTGCCGCGCGGTTTTTCCCCGCAGTCTTCGCGGTCGCCGGTATCCTCGTGACATACGCCTTTGCAGCTAAGCTCTACAGCCGCAACGTTGGTATTTTCGCGGCCGTGCTCCTGGCAACGACGGTCGAGTACTGGTACCTCGGTCATGCCATCATCACGGATATGACACTTTTTCTGACGGTCAGTCTGACGCTCATCAGTTTTTATCGGGGCTATGAGACGGATAAGCCGGTTTACTACTATCTGGCCTTTGCGGCTGCGGCGGTGGCTGTGCTGACGAAGGGGCCAATCGGCCTTGCCCTGCCGGGCCTTGTCATCCTCGTATTCCTCGCGTGGCAGCGCGCCCTGCGTATGCTTTTAAATATCCATATGCTCGGCGGTCTTGTTTTGTTCTTTGCCATCGTTTGCCTCTGGTACCTGCCAATGTATCAGCTGCATGGCAGCGACTTCATCAATACGTTCCTTGGCGTGCATAATGTCCTGCGCGCAACGGTGCCGGAGCATCCGCGCAACAGCGTCTGGTACTATTACCTCATGGTCTTTGCCGTCGGTTTCTTTCCTTGGTCGTTTGTCATTGTACCGGTGTTCTTCAAGAAACTCTTTACGCGCCAGCTGCATCTGCCTTCCGGTGACAAAGAGCGTTTCCTGATGATTTGGGCACTGGCGGTCTTTGCGGCCTTTGAAGTCATGGCCTCGAAGTACACGACGTATACGTTCCCGTACATGATGCCGCTGGCCATCCTCATGGCTAAATATTTCCTCAGCCACGAGAAAATGTTCTGGCGCATGGCCAAGGGCATGAGTGCCTTTTATATCGTGATGGTCATGACGGTTGTCCCCTTTGTCACGCAGGGGCATTCGGGCAAGGACCTTGCCTCGCTGCTGCGCGCCAACAGCACGGCAGATACTGTGGTACTGACGTACGGCGTGCGCTATCCGGTGTCAATCCCGTATTACAGCGGCCGCACGCCAAAACGCCTGGTGGCAACGGATGCTGACATCGAGAAGGAACGTCCGCAGAAAATGAGCTGGACGGCGACGAATATCATGCCGTTCATGGCGGTCTCGGATATGGACCTTTCGGAGGATACCATCATTGTGACAAATAAGGACAGCCGGGAGAAACTCGGCGATGAGGTCCCAGGATTCTGGGAAGAGATTGGGAGCGACAGTGAGTACATAGTCTATAAGCTCGTGCCGAATCACGATGATGGCCGCGTGGACCGGGCAGAGAGGAAAAATGACACACCGTATGGAACTATAATACAGCGCTTGTCAGGAAAAATGAATTGAAGAGGGACTCCTTGACAGGTCGGGGAGGAATATTTATGAAACTGCGTGACCTTTCCGTGCGGCACCGTCTGCTGCTCAACAATGTCATCATGGTGCTCGTGCCGATGTTTTTGCTTATGGCCATTGGCAGTGCCGTTTTCTATGGCCTGCGGGCTACGGGCAATTTCCGCGAACGTGAGCTCGAGGTCCTTTGGCCGGAAGCGGGAAATTCTATTCCCGTTCATATTGCCCTGAGTCATCTTTATGCGAATGTCGATGGCGGCGAGAAGGAGAGCCTGCCGCGCCATATGGAATCTATAGAAAAGCTCGGGGTTAAGGTGGTATGCATCCGCGATGGCGTGATTGATTACGAGACGGAGCCAGGAATTTCTGAGACCCTGATTGCCGAGTCGTATGAACTTGCGCCGCAGGAGGGCAATGTCATGCGCTGGGATGCGCAGGGGCTCGTTTACCGCTATATCTCGAAAGATAAGAAATCCATCGCCGTGGCTGTAGGTCCGGTGCCTTTTGAGATTGGGCGGGGCTTTTTCCCGCCGCATATGGGGCCTGTCTGGCGCGGCACCGCTCTGGCCGTCTTTTTGCTGTCGATGTTTATCATCGTGCTCGTGGGCTGGCTGCTCGTGCGGCGCATGTCGCGGGATATTCTGCATCCTTTGACGGAACTGCAGCAGGCCTCAAGGCGCATCCAGCATGGCGACTACGATACAAAAATCGTGAGCCATGAGGCAGACGAGCTCGGCGAAACGGCGGAGACTTTTGAGGAAATGCGCCAGCAGCTCAAAGAGAGCCGCAAACTGCGCGAGCAGTACGAGAAAAATCGTCAGGAACTTTTTGCGGGTATTGCCCATGACCTTGCGACTCCCTTGACGAAGATTCAGGGCTATACGAGCGGCGTCCTCGACGGCATTGCCAATACTCCCGAAAAACAGCGCCATTACCTCGAGCTCGTCTACCATACGAGTCAGAATATGGAACAGATGGTGCATGAATTGTTCCTGCTCTCGAAGCTCGAACTCGGCAAGGCGGTATTCCAATGGGAAAATGCCTCGCTGGTCAATCTGTTGTCCCAGTATGTAAAACTGCAGGCGGCGCCTCTGCAGGAACAGCATTTCTCCCTGACGTTTGAAAATCGGCTCGGCGATGACCCTGCCGTCATCCGCCTTGACCGCCTCCAGTTTCAGCGTGTACTCGACAACACCCTTAGTAATGCGTTAAAATACAAAGATAGTGACACTGGCAGTCTGACGCTGCGTCTGGCCGCGCAGGATGGAGGCTATCTTCTGGAATGCGAGGACCGCGGCCGCGGTGTAGCGCAGGAAGACCTCGGACGCATTTTTGAGTCGTTTTACCGCACGGACAAGGCGCGTGAGGGCGTGCCCAAGGGCAGCGGTCTTGGTCTTGCTGTCACGGCGAAAATTGTGGCGGCCATGGGCGGGCGCATCTGGGCAAGGCCCGCCATGCCGAAAGGGCTGTGTATCTGCATCTGGCTGCCGGCGAGGGAGAAGGCCTAGGGAAAAACAGGGGGCAGGGATGATATGAAAAAAATTCTGATTGTAGAAGATGACCGCGAGATTGCCGAACTGGAGCGCGATTATCTGGAGGCTTCGGATTTTGAAGTCACGATTGAGGGCGACGGCATCAAAGGCAGGGAAGAAGCCCTCAAAGGCAAATATGACCTCATCATCCTTGACCTCATGCTGCCGGGCCTTGATGGCTTCAATCTCTGCCGCCGTCTGCGCGAAGAGCTCGACATCCCTGTCATCATCGTCTCGGCCCGTCAGACGGACATCGACAAAATCCGCGGCTTTGGCCTCGGGGCTGATGATTACCTGACAAAGCCGTTCAGCCCCAGTGAGCTCGTGGCCCGCGTCAAGGCCCATGTTTCACGCTACGAGCAGCTGACAGCCAAAGAGCAGACGCGCATCGCGCAGCTTTCCTGCGGCCGGCTGACGCTTGAGGCCAAGTCGCACCGTGTCTTTAAGGACGGCGAGGAAGTCCATCTGACGAACCGCGAATTTGAGCTTCTGCAGTTTCTGATGGAAAACCGAGGGCTCGTTTTCAGCCGCGAGACGCTGTTTGAGCGCATCTGGGGCCTTGATGCCTTAGGCGACAGCGCGACTGTGGCCGTGCATATCAACCGCATCCGCGATAAGATTGAGACGGACCCTGCGCATCCTGCGTACATTGAGACGGTGCGCGGCGCCGGCTACCGGTTCCACCGCGACTGATTTCTATATAACATAGATAGGAAAAGAGGATTCTTGACGTGAAGATTTTAGTGACAGGCGGCGCCGGCTTCATTGGCTCGCATCTGGTGAGAAAATTATTATCGGCTGGGGAGCAGGTGACGGTGCTCGACAATTTCAGCACGGGCAGCCGCGCGAATCTGCCGGAAGCAGAGGGGCTTGCCTGCATCGAGATGGATGTAAACGACCCTGAGCTTGCCGACGTATTTAATGAAGGACAGTTCGATGCTGTCGTGCATCTGGCCGGCCAGACGACGGTGCATATTTCGATGGAATCGCCGGAGCTCGACGGCCACGAGAACATCATCGGCTCCATCCATGTCCTTGAGCAGGCGAAACGCACGCAGGTCAAACGCGTCATCTTTGCCTCAACGGCCGCGAGCTACGGCGATGTCGCCGAAGAAAAACTGCCAATCGTGGAGTCGGAGCCGCTGCATCCGCTGTCGTTCTACGGACTTTCAAAAGTCACGGTCGAGCATTATCTGCGCCTTTATCAGCGGGCCTTTGGGCTTGACTTTGTCATCCTGCGCTTTGCCAACGTCTACGGCGAACGTCAGGGCAACGGCGGCGAGGGCGGTGTCATCAGCATTTTTGCAAAACGTCTGGCTCAGGGAAAAGAACTCACGATTTACGGCGATGGCGAGCAGACGCGCGATTTCATCTACGCTGGCGATATTGCCGCGGGTATCTACGCGGCGCTTTATACGAAGCATGTCAATCATGCCTACAACCTGTCTTCGCAGACGGAAACGAGCCTCAAGGAGCTCGTGGCCATCCTGACCGATGTCTCGGGCAAAGAAATTCAGCCGGCTTATGCGCAGGCCCGTCCCGGCGACATCTACAAGTCCATGCTGGCCAACGGCCGCGCGTGTCGCTCGCTCGGCTGGGCTCCGGCCGTCCCGCTGCGCGAAGGGCTCAGACGCACGTACGAGTATTTTGCTGAGCAGTAAAATAAAACATGAGATACAAAAAGAGGAAGATTCCGGCATAGCCTGGAATCTTCCTCTTTTATATGTTCCGTGCTTTATATCAGTGCAGTTTATGACTCGGACGCAGGGAAAAGGCGATTTCGTTCACCTGCGTGACCTTCGGTCCTTCAAGCGGCGCGTCAACGACTTCGATCTGGTCAAGCATGTGGCGAACCTGCTCGCGGATGCTTGCGAGATATTCCTGACGCAGCATCTGCTGTTCCATGAGTTCTGTCTCGCTTAGACCGCTGCTGCGTTTTTTGCGGGAGAGCTCATTGATGCGGGCGATGAGTTCTTTCGTGATCATGTCGTGTTGTCCTTCCTTTTGCTACAATACACATTCTTTACTTTCATTATAATGATATGAGAGGGAATTGCAAGTTTTTTTGAACGCACATCGATTCTTTTTGAACAGGCATTGTGATGCGGCTTCATTGACAGTCCTTTCCTGTATTTGCTATACTAAGTCAGTAATCAATATATAGTGGTTAAAAAGAATAATTTTAAAAATATCTACTGTATCTGGTAGTTGACGTCGACGGAAAGTTGACAGGAAGTAGTAGGAGCGGAGTATATGGATTGTACTGTTAAGTCACCGGCATGGCAAAGTCTTTTGTCAAAATGCCGTGTAGATGGTCTTGAGGCCTGCCTTGCAGGCATCGAGCGGGATTTTGCTGCCGAACAGGCAAATTTTTTTGAGCTCGTAGAAAAATATGAGGTCTTTGCCAAGCCGTCGCAGAGCCCCGAGGAAAAACTGCAGGGACTTATCCGCGCGGCAGTGGAGCTCGTGACGGCGCAGGCGCCGTATTGGGATAAGATTGCGGCAAGACTGCGCTATCTCGAGTTCTCGCTGCAGCTCGCACAGGACGAAGCTAGGCGCGGCATCACGAATTTTGTGGCGAAGCTGCGTTATTTCGAGGCCAAAGGGCTTTACGGCAGCTACATCCTTGAGAATTACACGGAGCAGGAGCTGCGGCAGACGGCGAAATTCATGGACAGGGAGCGGAATCACCTCTATTCCTATGCCGGCCTTGACCTGCTTCTCTCGCGCTACATCATTCACACGCATCACGGCGTGCCCTTGGAGTCGCCGCAGGAAATGTATCTCGGCATTGCCCTGCACCTCGCCATGCTGGAAAAGGAAGACGTACGCCTCGACTGGGTCCGCCGTTTTTACGATATGCTGAGCCTGCAGCAGGTGACGATGGCGACGCCGACGCTCGCGAATGCCAGAAAACCGTATCATCAGCTCTCGAGCTGTTTTATTGACACGGTGCCGGATTCTTTGGAAGGCATTTACCGCAGTCTTGATTCGTTTGCCAAGGTCAGCAAATGGGGCGGCGGCATGGGGCTCTATTTTGGCAAAGTCCGCGCGACGGGCGCGGCCATCCGCGGATTTGAAGGCGCGGCGGGCGGCGTTATTCGCTGGATTCGACTGGTCAACGATACAGCCGTGGCTGTTGACCAGCTCGGCGTGCGTCAGGGGGCCTGCGCCGTCTACCTCGATGCCTGGCACAAGGACCTGCCGGAATTTCTGCAGCTGCGCACGAATAATGGTGATGACCGCATGAAGGCGCATGATATTTTCCCCGCGGTCTGCTATCCGGATTTATTCTGGAAGACGGCGCGCGAGGACCTCGATGCGCCGTGGTATCTCATGGACCCGCATGAAATCGAGATGGTCATGGGCTATGCGCTCGAGGATTTCTGGGGTGAGGAATGGGAAAACCGCTACCGTGCCTGCATTGCCGAGCCGCGCATTGATAAGCGCGTGATTCCCGTCAAGGAAATCGTGCGGCTCATTTTAAAATCCGTCGTCGAGACAGGCACGCCGTTTGCATTTTACCGCGATACGGTCAACCGGCTCAACCCAAATCCTCAGGCCGGCATGATTTACTGCTCGAATCTCTGCACGGAAATCGCGCAGAATATGTCGCCGGTCGAGGCTGTCAGCACGGAAGTAAAGACGAAGGACGGGGACACGGTCGTGCAGGTCACGACGCGTCCCGGCGATTTTGTCGTCTGCAACCTCGCAAGCCTCAACCTCGGCCGCATTCATGTGGAGGATAAGGAAGAGCTTCGCTCCGTCGTGCGCACGGCTGTCAGGGCCCTCGACAATGTCATCGACCTCAACGAGGCGCCGCTGGCGTATGCAAGACTCACGAACCAGAAATATCGCAGCATCGGCCTCGGCGTCTCGGGCTATCATCATATGCTGGCGAAATACGGCATCCGCTGGGAGAGTGAGGAGCATCTCGCTTTTGTCGATGATGTCTTTGCGCGCATCAATTATGCGGCGATTGAGGCGAGCTCCGATATTGCGGCCGAAAAGGGAGCGTACCGCTGCTTTGCGGGCAGCGACTGGCAGACGGGCGCGTATTTTACGAAACGCGGCTATACGTCAGCAAAATGGCAGCAGCTCGCGGCAAACGTCAAAACACAGGGATTGCGCAATGCGTATCTTCTCGCCATTGCGCCGACGAGCTCGACGTCCATCCTCGTCGGTACGACGGCTGGCGTCGACCCCATCATGAACCGGTTCTTCCTTGAAGAGAAGAAAGGGGCCATCCTGCCGCGCATCGCGCCCGACCTCAGCATGAAGACGTACTGGTATTACAAGAGCGCGCATACGGTCGACCAGACCTGGTCCATACGGGCCGCGGGCGTCC
>NZ_JBJEXT010000015.1:0-14125 GCF_051886055.1 Mitsuokella apri
TGCTGACGCAGCCGGGATAATTTTATGTTATACACCTGATGGTTAAGCGCTTACGGAATACAGCATCCTGCTCACCTCTTTCTATGAATCTATGCCCATTATAGGGATTGGCCAATGCAGGGAGCCGCCGCTTTTTTTCACCTCAAGCTCTGGTAGAAATAAAAAATCCACCTGCAACATCCTATCAGGATGATTGCAAGTGGATTTTTTATGAATGATGAGGATGTCCATGATGGACATCCTGTCTCAACGCGTCCGTTCTTGTTCCATTGGCGTACTCGCCGTTAGATTCTCCGTGATTGCTTGAAAGAAAGCCTGATTCCAAAGCTCTAGTTCGGATGTATCCGCCAGAAAGGGGATGACATCCTTCTTTGCTGCTTCAAAATCCAATTGAGAAAAACGGTCTTTGAGCAGTTCCTTTGCATCTTGTAGCGTCAATCGCTTGGAGGCATCCCATCGCTCCGACTGCTCCAGACGCTTCTGCAAATGAAACAAGTTAGCGGGCGTACCCTGTGATAGATACCAAATATAATCATAAAGATCACGTCCTTTTATCCTTTGCGTCCAGTTCCGGCAGAGTACCGCATGTATCTTTCCGGCAAAAAGCGACGGCTTATCATAAAGACGTACTGCATAGGGAACGGGCCGCAAGGCATACCGAAGCTCAACCCCTGCCCCTGGTGGCGGGTTTGTGTTAACTTCCAGCTTGATCTTCAACTGCTCCTGCTTATGAATGCCAGGAATCAGCACCTCATCCGTCTGCTGAATGCTGATGATCTGGATCAGAGTGCCGCCTTTGATGAAGGCAGACTGGATATTGGTCACCTTTGTTTTATTCTTTTGCTCCACCCGCATCTTGAGGCCAACCGCAGACAGCTCCTCTTCAACGGCTGGCAGATAGTCGGATAATGCAAAAGATGGATCCGGATACATCAAAGAAAAGTCCATGTCCTCAGAAAAACGATGTAGTCCGTAGAAAATCCGCAAGGCAGTCCCTCCATAAAATGCACCCTTCTGAAAGAATCCGCTTTTACTCATGCCGTACAAAGCGATTTCCTGCACGATTTCTTTCAAGGCGTTGCGGTATGCCTCTGCGTTTTTGGGCTGGTATCGTTCCAACATCGATTGTATGCTGCTCATCATACTCATTGTCCTTCCTGATTCAAAAATAAGGAAAGCTGCGTCAATGTCGCTTTATGATATTTCGGACAAAGGAACTGCAAATCTTCCCGATTCAGCTTAGAGAATTCTTCCTCATCAATCCGCAGGTCGGCAAACAGCAGATACTCCAGCTTCTTTACAGAATAGACCGGAGGCTTCTGTATATAGAGCATATCGCAGAGGGCCTTCTCCGGAGTGGCAATCTGGTAGCTGTATGCTTTCCCATCCGTCTTCCAGATCACGCCATACGGATATACAGATGCTGGGACATCCTGATAAAGGAATGTTCCGAACGGCGTATGGTATTCCTTGCGGCGGTTCTTATGTTGCGTGGCGGAAGTGCAGGCATAGACCCGCTCTGGAATCATACCATACACAGAAAGTGCCGAAGCAAACGATACATAAGACGGCCCATAGATTACACCTGCCAGAAGATATGGCTCGACATGCAGATCCGTTTCATAAAGCCCCCGCCGAACAGGGATCAACTTCTTCTCGCGGACAAGACGCTGAATCTTGGTTTGCGGATTGCGATAGCCTTGCTGTTCCAATTGGAACAGCAAGGCTTCTGTTGTCTGTATCATAACATTTCCTCCAGTAACTATCATTATAAGATAGTTACTGGAGGAAATCAAGAGAATATTGAATTGACTATGTCAGAGATAGCAAAAAAGCCAGCACCATGGTATACTATTCTCGGCGGTCGATGGTCGGTTCCCCGTTCGCGGGGAGGTGATGCCCATGACGACTTACGAAAAAGTAGCCCTAGTGCTGGCTTTTTTGCAGGTACTTGTGGCGATCCTTGCGCTACTTAAGTAGCACTAACTGATCTACGTTTAAGCTCGGAACGTCCCAAAGTCTAAAAAACTGAACGGCGGGTCCGACGCGCGAACATCGGCCGCTATTTCTGTCTTGATTGTACCACATCCCCGATTCAAATACAAGGAACGGCTTGATGGCTGAGATGTCCATCATGGACATCTCAGCGGCTGTCACGGTCGGCACATGCTGCATTCTCGCGCATCAAGGTGTCTACCTCTTCTGCTACCGTTGCGGAGTCCGGCATGGACGGTGACAATTTGGCAATGGTATCAGCAATCTGATCTGCCGCTATCCCCTTCTGGATCATATGGACGGCACATTGACGGTCAAAGTCTTCGTTCCACGCGACCTTTGCCACGGAAAAATCATCCGGATGTTTTTGGCGTTCCTGCCGGATGAGTTGGAAGCAGGCCATGAACAAGAAGGCACGCTCTGCGGCATCCTGCGCCGGAGCTTTCAGGAAAGATTCTTTGATCGAGCCATTTTCAGTCAGGCAGTCTGTGATGCGTGCCAACCGTTTAGAGGCTTCTTCCTGCGCCGGTTCGCCAACATCTTTCAAGAGCTTCTCCAGTTCAGCAGACCGGGCCAGCTTCTCCTGCAAGAGTGCTTCCTTGTCGAAGGGCTTCTGCAACTCTTCTTTTGCCACAGCAAGATTGTGTTCCAGCTGCACCAGCTGTTCCTTGTGATAGCCGATCTTGCTGCTCAAGTTCTTGATGGCCTCCTCCATCCGGCGCACCGTTACCGACATACGGGAATCCGCTACCGGCACCCGGAACGAGACCTTATGCATCAAGACAATGTTCGGCGTATTGGTGTCGTAGTCCATGACCATGGCAAAGCGCATCCCCTTGAAATGACCCTGAACGCGGTTCAGATCACCAACGGCAGCTTTTTCCAAAGCGGCATTGGCTTCGGATGGCTTCGTGTAGATTTTCCCGTTCAGTTCCAGGCTGAAGAGTTCTTTACCATCGGCGTCACGCATGGCAGCTCCATCGGTCAGCATCTTCGTATCTTCCAGCCTCTCGATGATTTCCTTGCACATCCGGATCTGCTTTGGATACTCAATCTGGCATTTCTCCGTCAGGTCAGCACGCGCTTCCAGGTACTCCGATTTTGCCATCTTGAGCCGCTGGATGTCATTGTCGACATCCATTTTCTCCTTGATGAGCGGATTGCCTGTCGCACAAGCCTTGATCTCTGAATACGAGAGCGTCAGTTCATCGCAGTCTTCTGCCTCACGGGACGGTGCCTTCGAGGTCATGATCTGAGAGATGAACCGCTGCTTGTTCTCGATCAGCTGCCACATATATGCGTCAAACGTTCCTTCCGTGACATAACGGAAGACTTTGACTCGCTGATTCTGATTGCCCTGGCGGATAATGCGGCCACGCCGCTGTTCCAGATCAGCCGGACGCCACGGGACATCCAAGTCGTGTGTCGCAATCAGCCGATCCTGCACATTTGTCCCGACGCCCATCTTGTCGGTGGAACCGAGCAGGATACGCACCTTGCCCTGGCGGACTTTCTCAAACAGTGCTTCTTTTGCCTTATCTGTATTCGCGTCATGAATGTAGGCAATCTCTTCTGGCTTCACGCCTTGGGCAATCAGCTTCGCGCGAATATCATCATAGACGTTGAAGCGTCCCTCCTTGTTCGGCGTAGACTGGTCGCAGAAGATCAGCTGCGTGGACTGCTGCTTGCTTGTATCCTGATAAATCTGGAGAACATTCTGCACGCAGCGATTTACCTTGCTGTCCGGATTATCTGGCAGCTCAGGATTCAGGATGCGGCTGTCCAGAGCTAATTTGCGGCCTTCGTTCGTGATCTTGAGCATGTTGTCATCCTGCGGCAGAACACGTCCATCCCGGACAAGCTTCGCACGATCCGCCAGCTTATCGACCATCGCCTTCTGTTCGGACGACGGCGGCAGCTTCTCAACGACATACTCACAGTCTGGAACGTCCAGATGAATCATGTCCGGCGTCTTGATGTCAGCAATTTCCTTGAACATGCTCATGAGTTCCGGCAGGTTGTAGAATTTCGCGAACCGTGTTTTTTCTCGGAAGCCTTTACCCTCCGGGCTGATCTCGGTAGACAGGACAGTCTGTCCGAAGGTAGACGCCCAATCATCAAAATGGTTCAGTCCTTCCTGACGCAAGCGATCCGGCTGCAAGTAACGCTGCAAGGTGAAGAGTTCCGTCATACTGTTGGATACCGGTGTACCCGTAGCAAAGATGATGCCCTTGCCATGCGTGACTTCGTTGAGATACTGGCACTTCTCGTACAGATCGGTTGATTTCTGCGCATCAGAGGTCTGTACACCCGCGACGTTCGACATCTTAGTCGTCGTGTAAAGGTTCTTGAAGTAATGTGCCTCATCCACGTACAGCCGGTCTACGCCCAGCTCTTCAAACGTGATGGTATCATCCTTTTCTTCGTTCTTCTCCAGCTTTGTCAGGCGGGCCACCAGCTCTTTCCTCTTGGCTTCTATCTGCTTGACTGTGAAAGTAGGCTTGCCCATTGCGTCGCCGCGTGCTTCCTGAAGTTCTTCCGTCAGCTCCGCCACCTGCTGATTCAGGATGGCCTGCTGCCGTTCGCGGCTCAGAGGAATCTTCTGGAACTGCGTGTAGCCCAGGATGACGGCATCCCAGTTCTGCGTAGCAATCTTGGCGCAGAATTCCTTCCGGTTTTTCTCCTCGAAATCTTTCTTGCTGGCAACCAAGATCTTTGCCCCCGGATAGAGTCGCATGAATTCTGCGCCCGTCTGTTCTGTCAGATGTTTCGGCACAACAATCATGGGCTTATGGGCAATGCCCAGACGCTTGGATTCCATGGCACTGGCTACCATCTCATAGGTCTTTCCTGCACCGACACAATGCGCCAGGAGCGTATTGCCGCCGTACAAGGTGTGGGCAATTGCATCCTTCTGATGGGGCCGGAGCTGGATATCCGCTGCCATGCCGGGGAAAGTCAGATAAGAGCCATTGTACTCACGAGGCCGGATGTTGTTGAAATGGCGGTTGTAATAGTCAACAAGGGACTTCTTGCGGTCTTCATCTTTCCAGAGCCATTTCTCGAACGCTTGCCGGAGGTCATCCATCTTGAGCTGTGCCTGTACGGTGCGTTCCTGATCGACGCGCCGCTTTTCCTCTCCGTCTTCAATGACCGTCTGATAGACTTTCGGCTGCTTGAGGTTCAAGGCCAGCTCGCAGAGATTCAGCGCATTGATAAATTCGGTGCCGTAGGTCTTGTTGACCTTGGCATTATCCGAGACATTCTTGCCATCAATGTGCCATTTCCCTGTGACAGGAGAATATTGCACATCCAGTTTTTCTTCCTCTGAATACGACAACGACATCGTATCAACCAAGAAGTCCTGGATGTATTCGGGCTGGATCCACGTTGTTCCAAGCGTGGCATGGATTTCCTCCGCTGTAAGGTCTTTCGGCTTCACGGCTTCCAGTACCTCCAGATTCTTGTCTAGGCGTTCCATCTGCCTGACCATGGACTGCATATCGCCCTGCTTGAGATCCTGCCGCAGGGCATCTCTGGCATTCTGCTTTTCCACCTGGTAGGCATCCCATTCTTCCCGCAGACGATCCAGGAACAGCTTCTGCTCTGCTGCATCGTCAGCAGGATACCCGCCGAGGCGTTCCCGGAGAAATTCTACTGCCATGACACTCTGCGGGGTAAGATGGCCGCACCCTATGTCGGTCATTGCCTCCTTCGACAGATCCATCTCTTGCAGGATGTCTCTCAGAACCTGTTCCCCCTTGGTCGTGCGGCAGATTGGCTTACCATACCGCATGGCTTCCAAGGCAAAGAGCGGATCTTCCTGGAAGCGCGGTACGACAAAGGCATTGCTGTCCATGACGCCAGCGACCATGGCTGCAAATTCTCGCTCTTCTTTATGTTCTTCCAAATAGTCCCGATCAGTCAGCCTCAAGGTATAGGAGTAAATCCTGTTTCCTTCTTGCGCCGCTCTCAGGAACCGCTGCTCCCAGCCATTGCGAGGCTTCCATGCATATGCGTTCCAATCCGGATACAAGAGATCTGCTGTCTTTTGTGCAAGTTTGCTCGACAGCTGCGCTTTCTCTTCGGTAAGGAACGCAATCTTGTGACGGATATCACCGCTCAGATATTCATCTGCCAGCTGATACTCCTTCTTCTCTGCGTCATAGTAGATACTGGTATATTCCAGGCTGTCAACCAAGGATTCCGTCGAATCGCCGGTCAATCCTGCCATGTAGGGAAGGTCTACACGTCCTTTTTCCTGCATGGAGATTTTCAAGGCATCTTCTGCCGTATCCGCATGAGTCGGTGCAACGTCAGGCTTGATGGTTCGCTTGTAGAAGAGGTCAGTCTTCCGCTGGAACACCTTTCCGTCATAGACTTCCAGGGAGCGAAGAAGCGGATATGAGGGATCTTCACGGAAGAGTTTTTCCAGTTCTTTGTCCCCCTGGATTCTTCCATACCGATCTACATGATCATCGTACAAGGCGTTCAGTTTGCGCTGCAAGCCTGCCAGGTCTACCTGAGAGCAACCGTTCTTCTCTGCTTCCAGCAGTCCATACGTTGCATCCCGCAGATGAATGGCAGAGAGGATTTTCTGCGCCTGTTTCGGCGTGACATCCAACTTCTCATGCGTACCAGTTGCGGCATAATGGATGAGATCTCCATCTTCATAGAAAATGCCATAGGGCCGCGTGCGCCCATACTGCTGCTCCTGCACAGGAACCGGCAACGGCACATCCGCAGGCTGATATACCTGCGGGATGGACTGGATAAATGTCTGGAGCTGCTGCTCAAGCGGCATGTCCGGATTAGGGACGCACGTGAGTTCCGGGCCATAAGGGCCAGTCTCATGCTTCAATGTCCCCATGACAGCCTCCGGATGTTCATCCCAGTACAGATTGTAATTATTGGTAAAGCGATGCGCCCAGGTTGGAAGTTCGGCATCCTTGTCCAGTACCTGCTCTCGTTTCTTCAAGATCAGGATATCCGTTGTGGCAGATGTCCCCGCTTCTTGAAAGGCTGTATTGGGCAGGCGGATCGCCGTGACAAGCTCTGCGCGGCGTGCCAGGTACTCCCGGACTCTTGCATCCTTCTTGTCCATTGTCCCTTTTGAGGTCATGGCCACGACCAGGCCGCCGGGGCGCACGTCATCCAGCATCTTGGCCAGGAAGTAATCATGGATCAGGAAATTGTCGGCACGATGGGACAAGTCGCTTGCTACCTGGTAGTTTCCAAATGGCACATTGCTGATTGCCAGGTCAAATGAGTCATTCGAGAAGGAAGTCGTTTCAAAGCCCTGATTGCTCATGGTGACATCCGGGTATGCTTTGGCCGTGATGCGACTGGTGAGATCATCCAGCTCCACGCCAAAGACATGGCTGTTCTTGCGCATATCATCCGGCATGGAATCAAAGAACCGTCCGGAGCCTGCGGCAGGTTCCAGGATGTTGCCTTGCTGGAAGCCCATCTTCTCCAAAGCACCGTAAATTTGCTGCACGATCATCGGGCTGGTGAAATGCGCATTCAGCACACTGCCGCGAGCAGACGTGAATTCACTGTCACTCAGCTCGGCACGCAATGCCTGGTACTCCTTCTTCCATGACGTGTTGAATTCATCAAATGCCTCCGGCAAGCCGCCAAAACCAGCATAGCTTTTCAGCAAGCGTTGCTCTTCCGGCGTGGCAGACCGGTCTTCTTCTTGCAACTGCTTCATGACACGGATCGCAGCCAGGTTGCGCTGGAATACCTTGCGCTTGCCGCTCACGCTGGAAAGATCTGCTTCATAGTCGATGGCCGACCAATCAATCGCATCAGACGATTCTGGCTGAGTCTCCTGCGTTCCGTCCCGGCTTCCTTCGGTTACGACTGGATCTCCGCCGAAAGAATCTCCCTCACCTGCTCGTGGATCTGGGTGCAGCGGGTCATCCACGTGTACCAGTCCATCCCCGGTGCCGGATGCCCCATAATTCCCTCCTTCTCCAGCATCCTGTTTTCCATCCGGCTGAACTTCTCCGAATACTCCTCCTCGAACCGTTCCAGATACGCTGCTGCTTCCCCGCTCTCCACCAGTTCCTTCCACAATTCCGGCTTCACTTCCCTCAGATAATGGCGACGGATGGACGCCATCCCCCCGAAGTACTTTGTTTCCACGTCGATGTTCGTCTTGCTGCTCATGATGTTCTCTCTCCTTGTCTCGAATGTATTTGCCGATTGGATTCAGCAGCTGCTGGCTGAATTGGTTCACGGCGGCCAATGCTTCATCCGGATGGATATCCTGCCAGGGAAGTTGCAGAAGCGGAAGGCCAACAACAGCGTCCGTGTCATATCCCATCCGCGTCAGTACCACATACGCGGTGCTAAGAACCACCAATTCCGGATTCTCAACCGGCGACCCTTCTGCAAGCTGGCGGCACTTGCTGAGGACGCGTTCCTGAATGCTTGCGGTAGCCTCTCCCGGAAAGCACTGCTCCAGATAGGGACGATCCGCGTTCTCGTCCAATTTCCACAGAACAGTCTGCCCTTCCTGATACCCTTCCGTATCCCGCATGTCATAGACATACGAGATGGTTTCCCGGTTGCGTTCTCCCGTCAAGATGGGGATGGCACGTGCATGTTCTCTCACAGGATGCCCCAGTTTCTGCCATACCTCCAGCGGAGCAACTGCCGTTGCTGCGGATGGAGCATGGAAGAACAGGTTAGCCTGCTGCATCAGATTGTACTTGTGATATTTGGCCATCGTCCCCAGAAAATCCAGGTACCGTCCCTTGTTGCCCCGAAGCTCTGTCCAAAAGCGATGATTCTCAATCAGCATCGTATTGCGATTAATCATCCCAATCCCTCCTATAGTAGAAAAACCTCTATAGGTACAGGGTAAGTTCTGCCACATTTCATGAACCACCGCTTTTTTTCAACTTTCCCTGCCAATAATATACAGAATATTCTGTATATTATTGGCTTACTTTTATTATAGTACAGGAAAGGTTCTCTGTCAACTTTCTCTCGGCATACACATATAAACGCAATGCTTGTTTATGTGTGTAAAATATGATAAAATATTATCGGGAGGTATCAGCATGAAGACTATTCGCATCTTAAAGGTAGAGTATCGCAACCTACCGCTTTATGAAAACGGTACATTCTCTTTTAACTTCATGGCGTCCGATCGTGTTACAGATAAAACGCAAGTCTTCCCCATTCAACGCTCCATTTATACGCAAAAACTTGAAGCTATCATTGGCATTAATGCCTCTGGGAAAACGTCATCGTTAAAGCTGCTTTTCTTTGCGATGTCCATTGTATTGAACAATGCTACATTGAATGATAAAAACCTTTTAGGAAAAGAATTGTTACGTGACGGCACAGAAATCACTATCACATTCATCTGTGACAATATGTGCTGGCAACTCCGTT
Organism: Mitsuokella apri; assembly: GCF_051886055.1. Lineage (NCBI taxonomy): Bacteria > Bacillati > Bacillota > Negativicutes > Selenomonadales > Selenomonadaceae > Mitsuokella > Mitsuokella apri. Next base: position 9,409 of record NZ_JBJEXT010000015.1, read on the forward strand.
CTATCATCGGTATAAAGAAGGATAACGCAGACGCAGATCGCCTTTATTACAAAGATGAATTTTTGTCTGGAAAAAGTTTGCAGGATATCCGGTCGAAAGATGATCCATTCCGATATGATACCTGTGATTCCGGCAAACAAAAATGCCAATTTATGCAAAGATCCACTATCTCAAAGGAAACACTTGCAATGATGTTGCCAGATACCAGTATTTCGCTTTCTATTACCAGGGATGCAGATACCTCTTTACAGCAGCTCATTTTATTCACCAATGTGAATATATCGGTAGCAAGAGGTGCAACTGATCCGGCAATCCTTCATGCCTTCGATCCAATGCTGGATGAATTCAATGCCAAAGACTCCGATGATGGGATTGTGTATACAATCAGGTTCAGAGGTGATAAGAAATCCAGGGTGGTTTATTCCCCGTTCGTACTGGATAACATCATTTCGTCTGGCACCATAAAAGGAAAGGATATCCTGTTCCTGATAAAAAATGTCCTTGAAACCGGCGGGTATCTTATTGTTGATGAATTGGAAAATCATATGAACAAGGAGTTGATTCATATGATTACGGACATCTTCAAAAATCCAAAAATCAACCCTCGTGGTGCATGTTTGATTTTCACGACTCATTATGCAGAGATTCTTGATTTCATGGATCGAAAAGATAACATCTATATTGCAAGAAGAAATCAAAACGGCATTGAGCTTTCCAACTATTCAAGCTTGGTACGACGTAACGATTTAAAGAAAAGTGAGGTTATTCTTTCTAATCACATCACGGGAACAGCTCCTCTCTATGCGAATATGCAAGCATTAGAAGATTATTTATTCCGAACGATAAAATAAATCTGGATATGATATAATAATCCTGATTTGATATCGTTCTTTATCAAAATTTGGAAGGAAGAACATAGAATGTCGAAAAAACAGTCCGTAGAACCGCAAATCGCCGACCTCGGGAATGGCTGGCTGAAAACATATCATCTCGACTACAAACTCGAGCAGGGAAGCCTCAATGATGAAATAGACAACGCTCTCAGCGAATATGCTTCAAAGTCAGGCGGTAAAGGAGGTAATCGTCCAGATTGCAAGCTCCTGCTCCAAGATTCTAATCTGGACTACTACCCAGTTCTAATTGAATACAAGGGTTATAAAGACAAACTCGCAAAATTGAATGCCAACGGCATTCCCATACTGAAAAAAAGCAATAATGATGACGACTACAAAACCATCAACAGCTATGCTGTAAATGGGGCCATTCATTACGCCAAAGCCCTTCTTCAATATACAAGCTATGAGCATGTCATCGCCATCGGCATGACTGGATATGAAGACGAAGGTGGGATACTTCAGCATGAAATCGGCGTTTATTATGTATCCGGCAAAAACTTTGCCTTTGGCCAAAAAGCAGGTGACTATACCGATTTTTCCTTTTTAAAAAAAGAGAATTTTGACGCCTTTGTTGAAAAGCTGCAATCACTGAACCTGACACAAGAAGCACACCTCTTGGCAAAAGAAGAGCGCGAAACGGAAATCACATCGAGACTCGTCAAGCTCAACAACGATATCTACAAAAACGAACATGGCCTTGGCGAATCTGCACGCGTTTATTTGGTGGCTGCCTCTATTATCGCCAATCTCGGCATCAAAGGAAAAGTCCGGCCCCTAGAAAAGAGCGATCTTAAGTGCAGCACGGAAAAGGGAAATCGCGATGGCGATATCATGCTTCGCAAGATTGACACCTTCCTGAGCGAAAAGAATGTCCCTGAAGACAAAAAGAACCTCATCATCGAAAGCTTTTCAGAAAAATTGCTGACCAACAGCAATATCAATAAACCAATCAACGGAGAAACCCAACTCAAACGCGTTTTCTCAAAAGTCATTGACGACCTGGGCCTCTACTATAAGATTGGGCTGACCACGGACTTTACTGGAAAACTCTTCAATGAAATGTACAACTGGCTTGGCTTTACGCAGGATAAGCTAAATGATGTCGTACTTACGCCAACCTATGTGGCAGACTTGCTCGCCAGGCTCGCCCGCGTCAACATGGACAGCTACGTATGGGATTTCGCTACGGGTAGTGCTGGTCTGCTCGTCGCCTCCATGAACATCATGATGGATGATGCCAAAAACAAAATAAAAAGCCCCGAAGAACTCCAAAAGAAAATCATACACATTAAAGCGAACCAGCTTCTAGGGCTTGAAATCTTACCGGAAATCTACATGCTCGCCATTCTGAATATGATTCTAATGGGCGACGGATCCAGCAATATTCTGAACCGCGATTCCCTCAAGGATTTCGAGGGGAACTACGGTTTTGTCCATACTAATGACAAATTCCCCGCAACGGCCTTTGTACTGAATCCTCCCTATTCTGCCAGTGGCAACGGCATGGTTTTTGTAGAAAAGGCTCTCTCAATGATGCACTCCGGCTACGCCGCCATCATCATTCAGAACAGCGCAGGAAGCGGCAAGGCAACAACGTACAACCAAGAAATCCTCAAGCATTCAACGCTCCTTGCCAGCATTAAGATGCCGCTGGATCTTTTCGTCGGCAAATCAAGTGTCCAGACAAATATCTATGTCTTCCAAGTCGGACTGCCGCACGAGGCAGACAGTGTAGTAAAATTCATTGACTTCACCAATGACGGCTACACCCGCACGAACCGAAAAAAAGCGAGTACGAATCTGCGCGATACTGACCATGCCAAGGAGCGTTACACAGAAGTCGTGAACCTCGTAAAATTCGGCAAAAAAAAATTGCACTACTTAAAAGAGACGGACTACTACGAAGGTACGATTGATCCGGCAAAAGGCGACGACTGGAATCAAAGCGCTCCCATAGATACGCGTCCAACGCTTGATGATTTTAAGAAAACCGTGGGCGATTACCTCGCCTGGGAAGTCAGTAACATTCTAAAGAATGATGCCGAGGGTGAACAACGCCTGGGAAAATGAGCGCCCCACTTGGCAAAAAGCTAAAAGCGGTCAAGTGGGGCAATTTCTCTATTAGCCAAGTCTTTAATAAGGTCGTACAAGGACGCCGTCTAAAAAAGGATGATCAGTTACCTGGCAATATTCCATTTGTCATGTCCGGGACAACGAATACAGGTGTTGTAGGCTATATATCCAACCCTGTCGCCACATTTCCTGCAAATTCAATAACTGTAGATATTTTTGGAAACGCATTTTATCGTGGCTATCAATTTGGTGCAGGAGATGATACTGGTGTCTATTGGAATACAGAGAAAAACTTCTCAAAGGAAACCATGCTTTTCTTTACAATTGCGATAAACCGTTCACTACATGGGAAATTTTCTTATGGAAAAAAACTCAGAAGTTCTCAAAGTCTAGATATAAAAATAAAACTTCCCATCACAAATACTGGCGAAATCGATTACACTTTCATGGAAACATTTATACGCGAACTCGAAGAGGAGCGTATACGCGAACTGGCCGCTTACCTGACGGCAAGCGGCCTGACAGATTATCATCTGACCCCCCCCGAAATTGATATTATTTATCAATTTGATAAAACAGTTTGGGGTACCTTCAATTTGGAGAAACTATATGGAAAATCGACACGCGGCAAGCGCTTGAAAAGTGCAGACCGCGTCCCGGGAAAATTGATTTTTGTAACAGCAGGCGAAGCAAACGAAGGCATCTCCGCACATATTGGCAACCACGTCGAGATATTCCCCAAGAATACAACCACAATCGATATGTTTGGCTCTGCTAAATATCGCAACTACGAATACGGCGCAGACGATCATGTAGCCGTTGTCCATACGGAAAATCTGCCAAAATATGCCTCGATCTTTGTTACAAGTGCTATCCACAAAGCTGCCCATACAGGTAAGTTCAGCTATGCAAAAAATTTCTACGCCAAAGATGCCGATGAACTGAATATTTCTCTGCCAATCAAAGACGGCATTCCAGATTACACCTTTATGGCGACTTTAATTCGTGCTGTTCAAAAACTGGTCATAAAAAATGTCGTTCGCTACACGGATAAGAAAATTTCTGCTTACAAGCAAGTTTCCACTCAATAAAACTTAGTGATATTGGTCACTAATTACATGGCGCACGCCGCATTGTCGGTTTCTCCTTTTATCATTTGAAATCCACCCAACCACGGCCTTCCGGCTGCTGATACTGCTGCTTCTCTCTATCCGTAGGATGATATGGATCCTGGACGTGCAGTTCTGCATCTCTGACTTGCCGATAATAGGCCAGGTCGTCGTTTGTCTGGATTTTCTGGTCGATAGCACGGAGCTGCGCGAGCTGTGCCAGCAACGCATTCTGCCGTGCTTTCTCGCTCTCTTCCAGGCCAGAAAGCTGGCTCTTGATCTGCTGGATCTGCATGTCGCCCTCTGCCTGATTGGCTGCCTCCAGCAGCTCATCCACGGTCTTGCTGACTTCCTCTGCGTCCTTCTGGGAATCCGCTGCGGCATTCGCATAGGAAGCATAGGTGTCCCCAATGGCCTTTGCCTGTTCCTTTGGATCATAGTCATTGGTATCATCATCATAGCGATTCATGTCTCGCAGGATGGTACTTTGCAGTAGTTTTGCCGCCGTATCGCTCTGGTCGAGATTCTTCGTATTCTGCTGCGTCTCTTGGAGCTTGACGGCAATATCATGCAGGATCGTACCATCCAGCGGCTTATGGTTCTTGAGCTGCAAGGCCATGTTTTCCAGCAGGAGTTTCA
>NZ_JBJEXT010000016.1:0-13973 GCF_051886055.1 Mitsuokella apri
TGGCAATCGGGATGTTGCGGGACATCGCGAGCATCATGGCCATCGTGTGCTCCGTTGCGGCAATCGTGTTGCCGCCCGGGGAATTGATGACGATGATGCCCTTGGCCGTGGCCGCTGGGATGTCGATATTGTCGACGCCGACACCGGCACGGCCGATGATTTTAAGGTTCTTGGCGCGGTCGATGACCTCAGCCGTGACCTTTGAAGCCGAACGGACGATGATGGCATCAAACTCCGGAATGATTTCCAGAAGTTCCTCTGCCGGCAGTTTATCTTTGACGACCACTTCAAACTCCTTCTGCAGGAGCTCAATTCCTTTCGGCGAAATACCATCTGCTGCTAAAACCTTCATGTTTGTTCTCTCCTCTTCATCATAACCAATAAAAAAAGCGCCGTCCCGATTTGGGACGAAACGCTCTGATTCCGTGGTGCCACCCAAGTGAGGCATTGCCTCTCTCTCGACGCTTTAACGGGCGTACCCGTCTGACTTTCGCCAGCTGCTCCGGGGCGGAACCTCAAAATACCCTGCTGACTTGCACCGGCCGTCAGCTCTCTAAAAGGGTCTCTTTCCCGGCTTCCCCATCTTCGCCTTTGCTTTTCATTTTGCAATTTTGCATTGTCTGCATTTTTCGTGCATATGTGTATTATATGCCATCCACTTTCTGCCGTCAAGTGTCTGCTCAGAAAAAACAGTTTTTATTTTTCTGCTTGCTTTTCTGTTTTTTTCGCGCTAGAATATAAAAAACGCGAGCCTGTCCACAAGACATGGACAGCCCCGCAAACCGGACTGATTCCCAGAGACAAGTCCGTTAAAAACAAGCAGATTCAACAAAATTCAAGATTACAAGAGGTTTTGGGAGGTTTTTTCATGGAAGCAGGTCGCGTCTATAATTTCAACCCGGGTCCGGCAACCCTGCCGCTTGAGGTACTCAAAGAAGCACAGGCAGAGTTTTTGAACTTCAATCACACTGGCATGTCAATTCTCGAAATCAGCCATCGTGCACCGGCGTATGCCGCTGTTCATGAGCAGGCAAAGAAAGACATCAAAGAGCTCATGGGTCTCGGCGATGACTACGAAGTCCTGTTCTGCCAGGGCGGTGCCAGCCAGCAGTTCGCAATGATCCCGCTGAATTTCGCCACGAAGGAGCATCCGGGCAGCTACGTTCTCTCGGGCAGTTTCGCGGAGAAGGCTTACAAAGAAGCTGAGCACCTCGGCGTCGGTGAAATCATCGCTTCGAGCAAGGAGACGGGCTACCATCATGTACCGCAGCAGGACGAGCTCAAGATTGACCCGAATGCCGCTTATGTCCACGTCTGCTACAACAACACGATTTACGGCACGGAGTATCACTACGTCCCGGAGACGAACGGCGTGCCTCTCTTTGCCGATATGTCTTCTGACATGCTCTCGCGTCCGGTTGATTTCCACAAATTCGATTTCATCTACGCAGGCGTCCAGAAGAACCTCGGCCCTGCCGGTGTCGTTCTCGTCGTCGCCAAAAAATCGCTGCTCGAAAACAGCCCGGAAAAACTGCCGACGATGTTCCGCTACAGCACGTTCTACAAGAAGGATTCGCTCTACAACACACCGCCTGCTTTCTGCATCTACATGGTCGGCAAGGTTGCTGCCTGGATCAAGGCACAGGGCGGTCTCGAGGAAATGGAACGCCGCAACATCAAGAAGGCCAAGGTCGTCTACGATGCCATCGACAACTCGAACGGTTTCTACCGCGGCCATGCCGACAAAGAGAGCCGTTCTTTCATGAACGTCACCTTCCGCCTGCCGAACGAGGAACTTGAGAAGAAATTCGTGGCCGAAGCTCTCGAGCATCAGCTCAGCGGCGTCAAGGGCCATCGCAGTGTCGGCGGCATGCGTGCCTCGATTTACAATGCCATGCCGTATGAAGGCGCTGTTGCCCTTGCAGAATTCATGGACAAATTCCGCAAAGAAAACGCCTGAGACAATTGATTTGACCGCACAGCTCCTTTTGCCCTGCACCTTTAGAGCAAGAGGGGCTTTTTGTTTGAGAAGGGAAGATGTTCATGAATCCCCGCCATACGAATCTCCTCGACATCATCAGCCGGGAAAAACGCGTATCCGTGACGGAACTTGCCCGCCTGCTCAAAGTCTCGGAAGTCACGGTCCGCAAGGACCTCAACCTGCTCGCCCATCAAGGCCTTTTAAAACGCGAACACGGCTTTGCCAGCATGGTCATGAGCGATGATATCGGCCATCACCTCTTTTTTCACTATGAGAACAAAAGGCGCATAGCCGAACGGGCCGCACGCTGCGTACAGCCCGGTGAAACCGTCATGATTGAATCCGGCAGCTGCTGTACCCTGCTCGCCGAAGAACTTTGCACACGCTGCCGTCATATCACCATCATCACCAATTCTGCCTTCGTCGCCGCCTTTGTCCGCAAGATTCACGGCGCCCGCGTCATCCTTTTAGGCGGCAGCTACCAGAACGAATCACAGGTCATGGTCGGACCGCTCGTCGGCCTCTGTGCGAGAAATTTCCGCGTGGATAAATTTTTTCTCGGCATTGACGGTTTCGATGAAACCGGCGTCAAGAGCAGCGACCGCCTGCGCATCGAAGCCGCGCAGGCCATGGCAGCCCAGGCCCGCGGCATCATCGTGCTGACGGAATCCGAAAAATTCCGCTGCGAGGCAGCCGGGCTCCTTTTCCCCTTTGAACAGCTGCGTGCCGTCTATACCGATGCACAGGCCGAACCGCAAATGATTCAAACACTCGAAGCTCATGGCGTCGATGTTTTCCTCGCCGCCAAAAGCCAGAAATAAAAAAATCCTGCACAAGCCCTTCGCAGAAGCTTGTGCAGGATTTTTATTTTATTCACTCGCTCACTCTTTGGAGAAGTAATTGACTTCCTGAGCAGCCGTATGGATGATATCCGATTCGAACATGCGGTTCCACGGGAAACGCACTTCGATATTGGCCAGCGAATCGATTGGCGGCAGATTATCCTCGACAAAGCGCGTGAGCATGCGCTCCGAGCGCGTTGCGACGGCATCCGTCTTCGAATCGAGGCTGCCGTAGACGCCATCGCCGCGCAGCCAGGTCAGCTGGCGTGCAATGACGTTGCGGACATTGGCCTGATAAGCCCAGTCATCGAGATAGCGCGTGAGCAGCAGGTCATCGACAGCGTCATTCGTCATGTCCTTCGCGAGCATGCCCTCGCCGATGACAAAGCCCGTGCTGTTTGTCGGCGTATTCCAGCCGGCATAGGCGCGAATCTTGAAGAGCAGGCCGCGGTCGCGCAGCTCATCCATCAGGGCATTGTCGGAGCCGTTGGCATACGCGATATCGGCAATGCCGACCGGATAACCGCGGCTCACGTAATCACTGACGATATCGGCGAAGTATTTCGTGCCTTCGCGCGGCGTGCCGTCATTCTCGCGGTCATTGGCTTCATACGTTTTGCCATTCGGGTTCGTATTAACCGTCAGCACGAGGTCAGCCTTCTCAGGCGACTTGACCATCATGCCGCCCGCAGCCGTGACGGCCGCAGCGATGGAATCGCCGATTTTTTCATCGGAGTACGACGGCACCGTGTATTCGCCCTTGCCCCAGTTGTAGCGGGTGTAGACAAACGGCACATCGCGGCGGATATCGTTGACAGCGCGTGTCAGCATCAGCATACCGATCTCGTCGATGCCAGCCATGGCCTGAAAACGCGTCTTGCCGAGGTCCTGGCCCTCAGCAGCGAGATGACGGCTCTCAAGGTGCGTCTGTGAATACGGCGCATTATCGTCGCGGCCAAGCACGAAATAATTGAATGTATTCTTACGCGTCAGCTGGATCATCTTTTCGTTGGCTGCAAAATTCTTTTCGCGGCGGCCCATCCAGTCGCTAAGAGAAGCCTTCGGAATCAAGCGCTGCAGGAAATCGTATTCCTTCTTTTCGCGGCGCGTCAGGCCCTCCATCTCCTGCTTGTCCTTGAGTGCCGTATAGCGGAAAATATCGGCACCGTAGTTGCGGTAGTAGCCCGGTTCCTCATGACCGGAAGCCTCGCCGGAACGCGGCGTGCGCATGATGGAGCCAAAGACGTAAAGCTGCATCTTCGGGTATTCTTTGCGGAATGTCTGGAATTTATCCACGCGGTCGAGCACTTCTTTTTTCGAATACTCGTGCTTGCGCGAGCCGACCAGACTGCCATAGAGCATGGAGTCCGACGAAATAACGGCAGCATCGGCATCCTGTGCATTCTGCTTGAGCCAGTTCCAGAGCTCATCGGGATGACCGAGGTCGCTGCGGCTGCCGAGCATATCATCCGGCGGCACGACTACGTCATACCCGAGCTTCTTGACAACTTCCGCTGTCTGCTTGTCCGAAATTGGACGATTGTCATGCGGAATGTAGAGGATCTTCTCGACCTTCTGCGTTTTGTGATGAGCGGACGCTGCCGGCATGACGGCCAACGTCATCATGAGAGTACAGAGCACTGCCGTGAGTGCCATGATACACTTCTTCAAAAAATCTCTCCCTTCTTTTTGCTTTTCACTGCGTTTTTTGTTTTAGTTTTCACTTTGCTGGTCAGACGAAGCGGACGAATCTGCCGGACTGTCCTGCTCCGACTGAAGTTCTGTCTCTTTGTCCTTGAGCAGAGCCACGAGGGCTTTTTTGACATCATCCGGCACATTGAGCTGCGTATCGAACTCGATGCCGCCGTCTTTTGGCGTTGCCCCTTCAATCTCAATCATATCGGTGAGCTTATGTCCCTGATACTCCGTCCTGCCAAAGTCGGATTCGGCGAGCACCTGGCTGTAATCCACCGTAATCGTGTTGTGCTTGATGGAAACCGGCAGATTGTCCGGCATATCGATATGACCGACCATGCGCTCTGCCATCGACAGCGAGATGCGCGAAAAAATCCACGACATCAGGCCGTGTTCCGGGATGTTGCGGCTGCGCACGCGGTACGTCACATACGACTTGTCGCCGTTATGGACGAATTCCTTGATTTCGCCGGATAATTCCACGGGACCGACTTTTTTCGTCTCCGCGCGGATATCCATCCGGCCATTGGCGTGCGATTTAATGGTCACGCCCGTGACCTGCCCGCCTTCGGGGATGCGCTTGGCAATTGCCTCGTTGATGACCGAGTCCGGCACAAAGAGTTTTCCCTGACTGATCTCCAGCAGAGATTCTTTTGACCACGTCTGCTGCAGTACCTTGATGGCCGGACCGTAATCCTTGACCGACTCCTGTACTTTCGACCAGTCGATGTTCTGGATTTTCTGCACCCAGTTCGCAGGAATATCAATCATAAAAACACCTTCTATCGATGTAACGTTGTATGCTTCTCAAAAACAACACTTTTTAGGATACCACAAAATGATGAAAAAAGAAATAAAGACAAGCAAAGAGACGGCCGAAGCCGTCTCCCATTCGCCAATATACAGCGAAACTATGAAATTTTGAACATTCATCTGAACATTCAGCAGCGGCCAAAGTGCTCCGTCAAGGCACGAAGCTTCTTGGCATCGAGCTTTTTGAATTCTTCCGGACGCATGCACCAGCGCCAGTTGCCCTCGGATGTGCCCGGTGTATTCATGCGGCAGCTGCCGTCAAGTCCTAAGAGGTCCTGCATCGGGATAACGGCGAGTCTTGCATTCGACGCATAGGCAAAGCCGATAAGATGAGCTGCAATTTCTTCCGGTCTGCGTACATCGGCGCGCACGAGGTCGGCCACGGCCTTGCGCAGCGACGGCGTGATATCCGTCTTGAGCCAGCCAATCAGCGTGTTGTTATCGTGCGTGCCCGTGTAGACGATGCTGTTTTCCGGCACGACCGTGCCCAGGCGGTGCTGGTTGTTGAGATACAGCGTGAACTCGAGGACTTTCATGCCGGGGAAGCCGCAGTCGTCGCGGAGCTTCTCGACTTCCGGCGTGATGATGCCGAGGTCTTCTGCCACGATGGGCAGATTGCCGAGCTCGCGGCGCATTTCATCGAAGAACGGCTTGCCCGGGCCCGGCAACCAGCGTCCCTTGATGGCATTTTTCGCCTTGCCGTCGACTTCCCAATACGACTCAAAGCCGCGGAAATGGTCGATGCGGGCGATATCGACAAGCGAATAGAGCTTGTGGAAGCGCTTTTTCCACCAGGCGTAATTCTCAGCCTTCATGGCCTGCCAGTTGTACTGCGGATTGCCCCAGAGCTGTCCCGTCGCACTGAAATAATCTGGCGGTACGCCGGCAACCGTATGGGCCGTGCCATCGGGATTGAGGTCAAAGAGTTCCTGATTAGCCCAGACATCGGCGCTGTCCTGTGCAAGGAAAATCGGCATATCGCCCATGATGCGGATGCCTTTTTCCTTGGCATATTCATGCAGGCGCTGCCACTGGCGGTGGAACAGGAACTGCATGAACTTCTGCAGCTCGATGTTTTCCTCCAGACGTTTGCGCAGGGAAGCCAGTGCCTGCGGGTCGCGTTTTTTCACCGGCTCCGGCCAGTCCATCCACACCTTGCCGTCGTATTCCTTCTTGGCTGCTTCAAACAGGGCATAGTCATCGAGCCAGTAGGCTTCTTCTTTGCAGAACACTTTGTATTCCTGCTGGGCTTCCTCATCCTGCTGGAACGCAGTATGCGCCTTGCGCAGGCATTTATTCTTGAAGGCGCGTGCCTGCTCAAAGTCGGCCGACGAATCAAAGTCTGCGTACGTGACTTTTGTCTCCTGTTTTGTCAGCCAGCCTCTTTCCACGAGTTCATCGATATTGATGAGCAACGGGTTGCCGGCAAAAGCCGACGGCGACTGGTACGGCGAATAGCTGAAGCCGACCGGGCCGAGCGGCAGAATCTGCCAGACGCTCTGCCCTGCCTCAGCGAGAAAATCGACGAATTTATACGCCTCTTTGCCAAAGTCGCCGACCCCGTATTTCGACGGCAGCGACGTCGGATGCATGAGCACACCGGCTTCATGCTTGTACTGACGCTCCGGCGGGATATTCTGGAGCAGGAAGCCCTTGAGCGGCAGCAGCTTCACCGTCAGCTGGCCGTTCTCGACCGTAAAGCGCGTCTCCGGATGAAATGCATCGGCAAAAGCGCCATCGGCAAAGTCGCCGACATTGAGCGTGACGGTTTTTTCTTCCTTGAGACTGCGGTTAAAGAGAGAAATGAAGCATTCATCTTTGGCCGGCTCACCGAAGACATCACGGCCGCCGCGCACGACGCGGGCAAAGGCCATGACATCGCCCTCCGCGTAAAGCGGCAGCAGCTCACCGGTCTGCAGTGCCGTGTGGGCATTGCGCATGTGAATCAGGCGCTCATAGCGGCTGCGCACATACGTATCGCCGCTTTCCCAGTTGTACGGACGGCGGTTGTACGGGTCTTTGAAGCCCTGCATGGCAATTTCATCGCCGTAGTAAATGCACGGCACACCGGGATACGTCATCTGCCAGAGTGCAGCCATGAACAGGCGGGCCATGCCGAGATTGTACTGGTCATCCGTCAGCCGCGCGCGCGACTGCTCGATGGCCGGCATGCCGTCGTAGAACGGCTCTTCGCCGAGAACGGTCATCGCGCGTTCGACATCGTGGCTGCCGATGAGGTTCATCATGGCGTAGAAATTCTCGCGCGGATAATTCTCGCGCAGGCTCTCGAAGCGCCTGAGGCTCATCTTCGCATCGACATGGCCGAGCAGGAAGTCAAACAGGATTTGGCGGAACGGATAGTTCATGGCCGAATCCATTTCCTGACCGCAGAGATATTCACGCGGCACGCCGTAAGCCACTTTGTGCGACGCATCCTCCCAGACCTCGCCAATCATGACGGCCTCAGGATTCGTCTTCTTGAGCTCTGCAAAAAATGCCTGCGAGAAAGCCGCCGGCAGCTCATCGATGACATCGAGACGCCAGCCCGCAATGCCCTCTTTCATCCAGTGATGCATGACGCTGTCTTTGTCATAAATGATGAAGTCCATGTACGACGGCGTCGTTTCCTTGACATCCGGCAGCGTGGAGAAATTCCACCAGCTCTCGTATTCGTACGGGAAATTGCGGAAATTATACCATTCATAATACGGAGAATCCGGCGACTGGAACGCACCAATCGTATCGTACTGGCCTTCGCGGTTAAAATAACGGCTGTTGCTGCCCGTATGGCTGAACACACCATCGATGATGATGCGGATGCCTTTGGCTTTGGCCAGTTCAACGAGATGATGGAACTCCTCGTTCGTGCCGAGAATCGGGTCAATCTTATGGTAATCGCCCGTGTCATAATGATGATTGCTTTCCGACTCAAAGACCGGATTCAGATAAATGACCGAAATGCCGAGTTCCTTGAGGTAATCGAGCTTGCTCTCAATGCCCTTGAGATTGCCGCCAAAGAAATCATACGCGACGATTTCCTTGGTATCGGGGTCCTTGTAATAGCACGGGTCGTCCTGCCAGCAGGCATGAAAGACCGCGCCCTTCTTCTCGATGATCTTGTCGCCCTCGCGCGCAAAGCGGTCCGGGAAAATCTGATACATCACGGCATGCTTGAACCAATCCGGCGTCTTGGCTCCTTTATTATAAACGGTAATCTGGAAAGACGGGGGAACATGGTCGTAAAGTGTACCCATGCCGCCAAGCTGTTCCGGATTATTGCCATAATACCAGGTACCATCCTCCATCGAGATGACAAAATAATACCAGATAAGTCCGCCTTTTTCCGGCAGCGGCAGCCAGCCGCTGTAAAAATGATTCTCCTGCAGCGGGTCATCCTGCGTCTCAAGAGGAATGAGATGCTCGCCTGTCTGATCCTGCCAGCAGCGCAGAATAACCTGGCGAATCCCCTCTTTTGTCCGCAGGCGCAACCCCATTCTGACTTTTGTGCCTGCTTCCGCCGCGCCAACCGGCGAGCGGTAATTGATATCCTGAGAGTCATGCCAGACCTGATCTTGCGTCAGCATGAAAACTCCTCCTTCCAAATCGAAAAGAAAGGCGGCATGAACTGCCGCCCTCCTTCTCACTTGCTCATTTCTTATTCTGCTTTTTCTGCCTGTGAGCCCATGAGTTTTTCATAAAGTGCCTTGTACTCGCGAGCCGATTCCTTCCAGCTGTAATCCGAGTTCATGGCATTTGTGGCAATCTTTTTCCACTCTTCGTAATTCTCATAAGCACTGAGTGCACGCTTGAGTGCGTACATCATCTCATGTGCATTGTAATCGGAGAACAGGAAGCCATTGCCTTCCTTCGAATATTTGTCGTACGGGATGACCGTATCCTTCAGGCCGCCTGTCTCGCGGACCACCGGAACCGAGCCATAGCGCAGGGCAATGAGCTGGCCAATGCCGCACGGCTCATAATTCGACGGCATCAGGAAAATATCCGATGCTGCGTAAATGCGCTGTGCCAGCTGATTCGAGAAGCGAATGTTGGCCGACACTTTCGTCGGGAAACGCCATGCGAGGCCTTTGAACCAGTCTTCATACTCCTTGTCGCCCGTGCCCAGCAGGACAAACTGAATGTCCTCATGCTGCAGGATCTCATCCATCATGCGTACGACAAGATCGAGGCCCTTTGCTGCCACGAGGCGCGAAACCATCGCGACCATCGGCGTACGGCGGGCAATCGGCAGGCCAAGATCTCTCTGCAGCAGGACCTTATTGTCAGCCTTGCGGTCGAGCGTCGTCACATCGTAGTTCTCATAGAGATTTTTGTCCGTAGCCGGATTGTAAACGTTGTAATCGATGCCATTGACAATGCCGAAAAGCGTGTCCTTGCGGCTGCGCAGCAGGCCGTCAAGATGCTCGCCAAAGTACTCGTACTGGATTTCCTGTGCATACGTCTTGCTGACCGTCGAAATGTAGTCCGCGTAGATGAGGCCGCCCTTCATGAAGTTGACTGCATCGTAGAACTCGAGGTCGCCATTGTTGAAGTACTTCCAATCAAGGCCGAGCACATCGCCCATGACATCTTTCGGGAACACGCCCTGATACTTGAGATTATGAATCGTATAGAGCGTGCGGATGTTCTGATAGCGCTCATCGCCCTGATGCTCCAGCTTGAGGAAAACATTGACAAGGCCGGAATGCCAGTCATTCGTATGAATGACATCGGGCCAGAAATCCATCGCCGGCAGCAAATTGAGCACGGCGCGGCAGAAGAACGAGAAACGCTCAGCATCATCGCCGTAGCCGTAAAAGCCCTCGCGCTTGAAGTACTCTTCGTTGTCGACGAAGTAATACGTGACGCCATCCTGCTCCAGCTTGTCGAGGCCGACGTATTTCGAACGCCACGATACCGGAATTTCTCCATCGTAGATGTGCTCCATCGCATTGCGGAAATGCTCCGGGATCTTGCCGAATTTCGGCATGATGACGCGAACGTCCACTCCCTCGGCCTTCAGGGCTTTTGGCAGAGAACCAGCAACATCAGCCAGACCACCCGTTTTGGCAAAAGGCACTGCCTCAGAAGCAACATATAGAACTTTCATTCGAGAATCCCCCTCATGATGTACTTTGCAAATATTTGATTTGATATCCTAATGTATTGAGCTGGTCAATCAGGATTCACCTGCAGCGGCTTTCGTCGCTTCTTTTTTCCTGCTTGTCTTGCGGGCCGTTGTCTTTTTAGCTGCAGCCTTTGCGGTTCCCGCACTGCGTCTGCGCGTCGTCTTTTTGGGCTTTTCCCCCGCTGCTTCGGCCTTCGCTTTTTTCGCGGCTTCCCTCTTGGCCTTGGCTGCGGCTTTTTCCTCTTCCGTCATGCGCGGACGTCCGCGGCGGCGCTTCGGCTTGTCTTCAGGAGTCTCCTCCTTCTTGGCAGCAGTGCGTTTTGCTGCTGTCTTTTTCGTTTTTGCTTCGGCGGCTTCTGCCTTGTCAGCAGAACTTTTCTCTTCATGGCCTCTGACTTCGATCTCCACCGGAGCCTCATCAAAAGAATTCTTGCCAGCTGCCACCTGCCCCTTGTGGCGCAGATAAATCGTTGCCATTGGCGGAATGGTCAGCACGATGGACTGATCGCGGTCGTGCCACTTGACATCCTCAGTCGGGATATCGCCCTCGTTCTTGACGCCGCTGCCGCCAAAGGCCTCATCATCGGAATTGAACACTTCGACATAGCTGCCCTTCTCCGGCACGCCGATGCGGTAGCCATGGCGCACTTCCGGCGTGAAGTTGCAGACAGCGATGAGATAGTCAGAAGGATCTTCTGCCTTGCGGATGAAGGAAACCACGCTGTTCTCATTATCGTTGCAGTCAATCCACTGGAAGCCGTTCCAATCGAAGTCAACCTGCCAAAGAGCCTTGTGATCGCAGTAGAATTTATTGAGTGCGCGGCTGTATTCGAGCATTTTCTTATGCATCGGATACTGCTGCGGCAGATGCCAGTCGAGGCTGTCATCGTAGTTCCACTCAATGAACTGGCCGAACTCACCGCCCATGAACAGGAGCTTCTTGCCCGGATGAGCGATCCAGTAAGCAAAGAACGTGCGCAATCCGGCAAATTTCTGCCAGTAATCGCCCGGCATCTTGCTGATGAGCGAGCATTTGCCGTGTACGACTTCATCGTGCGAAAGCGGCAGGACAAAGTTTTCGCTGAACGCATACATGAACGAGAACGTGACTTTGTCGTGATTCCATTTGCGGTAAATCGGGTCGAGCGACATGTACTTGAGCATATCGTTCATCCAGCCCATGTTCCACTTGTAGTTAAAGCCCATGCCGCCCATGTAGACAGGCTTGGAAATCAGCGGCCAGGCCGTCGATTCCTCCGCAATCATCAGGGCCTGCGGATGATACTTGAAGATATTCTCATTGAGCTTTTTCAGGAAGTCCATGGCCTCGAGGTTGCCCGTATCGCCGTATTTATTCGGCGTCCACTCGCCATCCTTGCGGCCGTAGTTGAGGTAAAGCATATTGGCGACTGCATCAATGCGCAGACCATCGATGTGGAATTCTTCAAACCAGAACATCGCATTCGAGATCAGGAAGCTCTGTACTTCGGTACGGCCGTAATCGAAATTCGTCGTGCCCCACTCCCAGTTCTCCGCGAGCTGCTCATTGTCGGACTCGTAAAGCGTCTGGCCGTCGAAATGGCGCAGGCCCTGTTCATCCTTGCAGAAATGGCCCGGCACCCAGTCCATGATGATAGCAATGCCATTCTTATGAGCTTTGTCAACAAGATAGCGGAAATCATCCGGCGTGCCAAAACGGCTCGTCACCGCATAATAGCCCGTAATTTGGTAGCCCCACGAGCCGTCAAACGGATGCTCGCAAAGCGGCATGAACTCGATGTGCGTGTAATGCATCTTCTTGACGTAGTCGATGAGCTGGTCAGCGAGCTCACGGTAAGAAAGATACTCGCCATCCTTATCGCGGCGCCAGGAACCGGCGTGCACCTCATACGTCAGCATCGGGCGTTCGTAAGAAGACTCTTTTTTCTTCTGTTCGAACCATTCACCGTCCTGCCATTCGTATTTGCTGAGATCGTAAACGCGTGAAGCCGTCTCCGGTTTTTTCTCAGCATAGAAGCCATAAGGATCGGCCTTCATGATGCGCGGACCGCCCCACTGCGGTTCAATGGCATATTTATAGACAGCGCCCTGCTTGACATCGGGAATAAAGACCTCCCAGATTTCGCCATCGCGAATGCGCGTCATGGGATTCACGCGTGTATCCCAGTTATTGAAGTCACCAACCACACTGACGGACTTGGCATGAGGTGCCCAAACAGCAAAACGCACCCCCTGCTGCCCGTCGTGTTCGACGAAATGAGCGCCGAGCATTTCATAGGCATGATAGTTCGTCCCCTGATGGAACAGGTAAAGGTCGAACTCGCTTAATTCTGATGTTTTCACAAATAATCCCCCTCTGTATATCCCCTCAGAACCAGGCAGGGGCAAGGCCCCTGCAAAATTCCAAGCTTATGGGATCATGACAGGTTTGACCTGCCAAATTTCATTTGCATATTCATCAATCGTGCGGTCCGAAGAGAACCTGCCCGAATTGGCGATATTGACAGCAGAAGAACGCAGCCACTGGAAGCGTTTCTGATAGCGTCTCATGATTTCGACATGAGCATCGGCATAGGCATTGAAATCCTTGAGGATGAAGAATTCATCGTTGGCATGGACGAGGTAATCAAACAGCGACTGGAAGTTGCCATAGGTGCCGTCCGTCAGCTGGTTGACGACCGTGCGCACGTTTTCATTCGTATTGTATTCATCCCAAGCGGAATACGTGCCCGTTGCATAATAATTGAGGACTTCCTCTGCCTTGAGGCCGAAGATGACGCAGTTGTCATCGCCGCCCACAGCTTCGCGGATCTCAACATTTGCACCGTCGAGCGTGCCGAGCGTGATGGCGCCGTTCATCATGAACTTCATGTTGCCCGTGCCCGATGCTTCCTTCGAAGCCGTCGAAATCTGCTCACTGACATCGGCTGCCGGATAGACGATTTCGCCGATGGAAACACCGAAGTTCTCAATGAAGACAACCTTGATCTTGCCCTTGATGCTCGCATCATTGTTGATCTTATCGGCAACGGCATTGATGAGGCGGATTGTTTCCTTGGCGATGTAGTAGCCCGGTGCAGCCTTGCCGCCAAAGAAATACGTCGTCGGCAACATATCAAAGTTCGGATCCGTCTTGAGCTTATTGTACTGATACATGATATGCAGGATATTCATGAGCTGGCGCTTATACGAATGGATGCGCTTAACCTGGATATCGAAGATGCTGTCCGGATTTACCGTGATGCCATTGTGTTCCTTGACGTATTTTGCCAGGGCTTCCTTGCGCAGATGCTTAATGGCACCGAGTTTCTCGAGGAACGGCTTATCGTCAACATAATCATTCAAGAGGTCGAGCTGTTCCGGATGACGGTGCCAGCGGCGGCTGCCAATCGTCGCATCGATGAGGTCCGAAAGCTCGGGGTTTGCGCCCATGAGCCAGCGGCGATGCGTAATGCCGTTCGTCTTGTTGTTGAACATGCGCGGATTGTATTCGTAGAATTCATGCAGCGTCGTG
>NZ_JBJEXT010000017.1:0-13802 GCF_051886055.1 Mitsuokella apri
CAAATAGGGAAGGGATGATGCGGCCCGCGGAACCTTCCGGGTTGAGTCGCTTGAGCCGGCAGGCAACTGCCGTGCCTAGATAAATGATTGTCACCGCGCAAGCGGAACAGAACTCGGCTTATTGATTACTTATAGCAACGACCTAGAAAGCAACGAGGCTGCCCCTTCTGGCAGCCTGTTTTCATGTCTGGGGTCAATCTGAAAAGAACCTGAAAGAAATGAGAACGAACGATTTTTGAAACAGAAGGAAGCACTCTTTATCGTTTTTTACTTCTTATTTTTTGAAGTACGACGACTTTGTCGTATGATATATATTTAGAAATTGGGTTTAAAAGAATAAGCTGAGTCCAGCCCAGGAGCGGGGGAACCAAGTTTTTTGGGGTGAACGTCTGGCTCACGGTGTCAGGCCAAGAGGCCTTCATGGTGAAATAGGCGAGGGTGGTCTTCTCTACCCTAACCCGGCAGCTAACCTCGTAAGCGAAGAGAGAGAGGAGTGGCTTTTTGAGTAAAGCAATGCGTATCATTTTCGCAGTATCCATGATCCTTATGTGCTGGTTTTCGGTGGCCGGAGCGTCAGCTTTCCGCGTCGGAGATCAGGGCAGCGATGTAGCAGAAATCCAGGGCCAGCTGGCCAATCTGGGCTATGATGTCACGGCAGACGGTGCCTACGGGCCCGCAACGGTCGAGGCAGTCAAGAGCTTCCAGATGACGCAGGGCATCAACGCAGACGGACTTGTCGGTCCTTCCACGTATGCAGCCCTGCTCGGCAAGACGATGCCGGCAGTCAGCTCGACGACGAACTCCATCGCACGCCGCGTCGTATCGGATTCCATGAATTATCTTGGTGTTCCGTACGTCTTTGGCGGCACGACGCCGAACGGCTTTGACTGCTCGGGTTACGTCCGCTATGTATTTGCCAATGCCGGTGTTTACCTGCCGCGCACGGCTGATGCACAGTATGAAGTTGGCTATTCCGTTTCCACGAGCGAACTCGCTCCTGGCGACCTCGTCTTCTTCTCGACGTATGAACCGGGTCCGTCGCACGTCGGCATTTACCTTGGCGATGGCGATTTCATCAATGCATCGTCGAGCCAGGGCGTTTCGGTGGCATCCCTGTACAGTTCCTATTGGGGTTCCTGCTATATCGGTGCCCGTCGCGTCATGTAATTTCTTCGGAGAGGGGCAGAGGTCTCTCTCCCTTTTTTTATTTTTTTCAGAGGGGGTGGAGTCATGGGGGATCTCTTCCTTCTGTTCCTGATCATCCTGATGTTTGCCTTTGCTTATTGGGATGAACTGTTTACGGAATGAGGTATGAGCCATCTGCCGGTAGGTGGATGGTTTTTTTATAGAATAGCAGGCCTGGCTGTATATTTTTTCTGAAATTTTACAGTAAAAGGTTGCATATTCCATTTTTTTTGGGTAAGATGATATAACGTATAGGTCAGGAAGAAGGCGAAGCAATGGATGCAAAGCAGGATTTCTACTTAGCGGCACTCGCGAGATGCCCCGGACTTGGCAGCCGCCGTCTGGGAAATCTTCTTTCCCTGTGCCCCAATGCCGAAGCACTTTGGCGCATGCCGGCCCTAGAAATGGACCGTCTGGTCAGGATGCCGGCCAGCCTGATTGAGATGCTGACATCGTTCCGCAGGGCAGAGCCGGATTTACCGGAACGCTTGGCAGAGGCTTGTCAGCAGCGTCATGTACATCTCTGTACAATGCTGGATTCATGCTATCCTTATTTATTGAAGGAAATCTTTTCCCCGCCGCCTGTACTTTACTATCGCGGCGCGCTCCAGCCAAAAGCCCTGCGCATTGCGATGGTCGGCTCGCGCCGGCTTAGCCCGTATGGTGAGGCTCTGGCACTGGAATTTGGCGAGCAGCTGGCAGCTGCCGGTGTTACTGTGGTCAGCGGGGCAGCGCGCGGCATTGATACGCGCTCGCACCGCGGGGCCCTGAAGACGGGCAGGACAGTGGCTGTACTTGGCTGCGGCATCGATATTGCCTATCCGCCTGAGAACCGCCGGCTGCTCACGGAAATCGCGGAGCAGGGCGCTGTGATTTCGGAGTATGGTCCAGGTGTTCAGCCTTTGCCTGCTTTTTTCCCTGCGCGCAACCGCATCATCAGCGGGCTCTCATCAGGGACGCTGGTGGTGGAAGCAGCCGCGCGCAGCGGCTCGCTCATCACGGCTGAAATGGCCCTGAATGAGGGGCGTGAGGTCTACGCTCTGCCAGGAAGTGTTTTCTCCAAGACGAGTGAAGGCTGTCATCATCTGATTCAGCAGGGAGCGAAGCTGGTCACGAGGGCTGGGGAAATCCTGAAGGACCTGGGGCTTATTGACGAACAGAGACCAAAAAAACGGCTGAAGATGACGGCGGAGGAGCACAAGGTCTATCAGGTCCTGTCTTTTGAGCATCCGCTCAGTGCAGATGAGATCCTCATGAGCCTTCCGGATGGAGAAATGCCGAATCTATCCTTTACACTCCTGCAGATGGAGCTGAAGGGACTGATTATAGAAAATGAACTGCACGCCTACAGGCGTGCTGAGAGGGAGTGACGGTTTGGCTGCAACGAAAGCAAGTACTGCAACAAAGACAAAAGCAAAAACGAAAACCAAGGCGAAGACAAAGAAAACATTAGTCGTTGTCGAGTCACCAGCTAAGGCCAAGACCATCGAAAAATATCTGGGAAGAAAGTATATGGTGCGCGCTTCGATGGGACATCTGCGCGATCTGCCGAAAAGTCAGTTTGGCATCGATGTCGAGCATGATTTCGCACCGAAATACATCAATATCCGCGGCAAGGGCGACCTCATCAAGGCGTTGAAGAAAGATGCCAAGAATGCCGATAAGATTTATCTGGCAAGCGACCCGGACCGTGAAGGTGAGGCCATTGCCTGGCATTTGGCCTTTATTCTGGGGCTGGATCCGGATTCGGACTGCCGCATTGTCTTCAATGAAATCACGAAGCCGGCCATTCAGGAGGCTGTCAAGCATCCGCGGCCCATCAATCTCGACCAGGTGGATGCGCAGCAGGCACGCCGTATGCTGGACCGCATCGTTGGCTACAAGCTTTCCCCGCTTCTCTGGCGCAAAGTGCGCAAGGGACTTTCGGCGGGGCGCGTGCAGTCTGTGACGGTCCGCCTGATTTGTGACCGTGAAAAGGAAATTCAGGCCTTCAAGTCGGATGAATACTGGACGGTCGGACTGAAGCTCCGCAAGGGCAAGTCCGCAATGTTCCAGGCAGACCTCACGCAGGTAGATGGCAAAAAACTTGCCGTCAAGGACGATGACGGCAAGAAGTTTGTTCTGCACAATGAAAAAGAGGCCCTGAGTCTGACGGAAGATCTGGCAGCGCAGCAGCTCGTTGTGGAAAATGTCAAGCGCAGCGAACGCAAGAGAAAACCGGCTGCGCCGTTCACGACGAGTTCCCTGCAGCAGGATGCTGCGCGCAAGCTTGGTTTCATCTCGCGCAAGACGATGATGCTGGCTCAGCAGCTTTATGAAGGCATTGAGCTTGGCCGTCATGGAGCTACCGGTCTGATCACTTATATGCGCACGGATTCCACGCGCATCTCAGAACTCGCGCAGAATGAAGCCAAATCCTTCCTGCTCGAGCACTTCGGCGGAGAGTATGTGCCGGCAAAACCAAATATTTATGTGACGGGCAAGAAGGCACAGGATGCGCATGAAGCAATCCGTCCGACGAGCCTCGAACATACACCGGAACTCTTGGAAAAATATCTGAACAAGGATCAGCTCAAGCTTTATACGCTCATATGGCAGCGCTTTGCCGCAAGTCAGATGACACCGGCTGTTTACGACACCATGGCCATTGCCATCAAGGCCGGCAGCCGCTACGGCCTGCGTGCCAACGGCTCAAGATTGAAATTTGCAGGCTTTACCAAGGTCTACGCCGGCGCCGAGACGACCAAGAAAGAAAAGGACGTCCTGCTGCCGGATATGGCAGAGGGCGATGAACTGAACATTGCCAAGACGCTGCCGCAGCAGCATTTCACGGAACCGCCGCCGCGCTATAACGATGCCTCGCTTGTCAAGACGCTTGAAGAAAAGGAAATCGGGCGTCCGAGCACGTATGCGCCAATCATTGAGACGATTCAGGCCCGTGGCTATGTACAGCGCATCGATAAGCATTTTCAGCCGACAGAACTCGGTTTTGTCGTCGTGGATATGCTCAAGGAATATTTCAAAGATATTGTCGATGTCAAATTCACGGCCAATCTTGAAAATGAGCTCGATGAAATCGCTGAGGGCAAAGTGCATAAAAATCAGCTGCTCAAGGAATTCTACGATCCATTTGCAAAGACCCTTGAAAAAGCGGACGAAGCCATCGGCCATGTGGAGCTTCCGGTGGAAGTTTCGGATGTCAGATGCGAGCGCTGCGGCCGCCTGATGGTCGTCAAGCAGGGCCGTTACGGAAAATTCCTGGCCTGCCCGGGCTTTCCGGAATGCCGCAATACGAAGCCGCTCTTAAAGGATACGGGCGTCAAATGCCCAAAGTGCGGCGGCAAGATTGTCGAGCGCCGCACGCGCCGCGGCCGCGTGTTCTACGGCTGCGAGAATTATCCGCAGTGCGACTATACGACCTGGGATACGCCGCAGCAGCAGAAATGCGAAAAGTGCGGTGCTTTCCTCCTCTTACATCATTTCAAGAATGGACGCGGCATGCTTTACTGTAGCAATGATAACTGCGAGACGCGCATCAACCACCCCATCAATAAGGAGCTCGAGAAGATGCGCGAGCGTGCCGAAGCCAGGAAAAAGCGCGAAGCAGAAAAAGAGGCTGCTGCGGTACAGGAAGACAGCAAGGACAGCAAGGAGAATTCATGAAAAAAGTCATCATAGTCGGAGCAGGTCTTGCCGGCAGTGAAGCTGCCTGGCAGGCAGCAGAGCAGGGAGCAGAGGTCACGCTCTGCGAGATGCGTCCGCAAAAATCGACGCCGGCTCATAAAACGGCTGGTTTTGCCGAACTCGTCTGCAGCAATTCTCTGCGCGGAGCTTCTCTCGAAAATGCCGTTGGTGTGCTCAAGGAAGAAATGCGCCGCCTTGGCTCCATCATCATGGAAGCGGCCGATGCGACGCGCGTACCGGCTGGCGGGGCTCTCGCGGTGGACCGCCATGGTTTCAGCGATTACGTGACGCAGAAAGTCACAGAGCATCCGCGTATTACGGTTGTTCATGAGGAGGTCCCCAAGATCCCCCAGCAGGATGATGCCGTGACCATCGTGGCCAGCGGTCCGCTGACGGCGGGCAGTCTCGCCGAAGATATCGCGGCCCGCACGGGCAATGATTCGCTGTATTTTTACGATGCAGCTGCCCCGATTGTCAGCCTTGAGTCCATTGATATGACGAAGGCATACCGCGCTTCCCGTTACGGCAAGGGCGAAGCTGCCTATATCAACTGCCCGATGAACAAGGAAGAATATGAAGCGTTCTGGCATGAGCTCGTGACGGCTGAAAAAGCACCGACGAAGGATTTCGAGAAAGAAAAGTTCTTTGAAGGCTGCATGCCCGTGGAGGTCATGGCGAGCCGCGGCATTGATACGCTGCTTTACGGCCCTTTGAAGCCAGTCGGCCTCGAGCATCCTGTGACGGGCGTGCGTCCGTATGCGGTCGTACAGCTGCGCCAGGATAATGCGGGAGCGACGCTTTATAATATCGTCGGCTTTCAGACGCACCTCAAATGGCCGGAACAGCGCCGTGTCTTTGGTATGATCCCGGGGCTTGAGCATGCGGAATTTCTGCGTTACGGTGTCATGCACCGCAATACATTTCTGAATTCCCCAAAGCATATGCGTCCGACGCTGCAGCTCAGGGGAGAGGACAACCTTTTGTTTGCCGGACAAATGACAGGCGTTGAGGGCTATATTGAGTCCGCCTCGTCGGGACTTGTCGCAGGCATTAACGCAGCGCGCCTCGCGCAGGGCAGAGAGCCGCTCGTTTTTCCGGAAGAGAGCTGCCATGGTGCACTCTGCCATTACATCACGACGAGTGAAGCCAAGCATTTTCAGCCTATGAATGTCAACTTTGGCATTCTGCCGCCCGTGGAGACGCGCGACGCGAATGGACGCCGCATCCGCGATAAAAAGATGAAGAAACAGCTGCTCGCGGAAAGGGCTTTGCAGGCCATCGAGGCCTTCAAGCCGCAGATTTTGGGCTAATGCAGGTATAAAATATAAGGAGAAAACAGCATATGAGTACAGAATTACAGTTCCATGCTACGACCATCTGTGCCGTGCGCAAGAATGGCAAAACGGCAATCGCTGGCGATGGTCAGGTGACATTTGGTCAGAATACCATCATGAAATCGACGGCGCGCAAAGTGCGCCGCATCTACCACGGCAAAGTCCTAGCTGGATTTGCCGGCTCCGTGGCCGATGCCTTCACGCTTTTTGAGAAGTTCGAGGCCAAACTGGAATCGTATAACGGCAATCTGCAGCGCGCTGCTGTAGAACTTGCCAAGGAATGGCGCACGGATAAGATGCTCGGCAAACTCGAGGCGCTGCTGCTTGTGGCCGACAAGGATACGCTTTTGATGCTTTCCGGCAATGGCGAAGTCATTGAGCCGGACGGCGATGTTGCGGCCATTGGTTCGGGCGGCTTCTTTGCCCTGTCGGCTGCGCGTGCCCTCGTCAAGCATACGGATATGGATGCCAGTGAGATTGCGAAGGAAGCCCTGACAATTGCTGCGGATATCTGCGTTTACACGAATCACAATATCAGAGTGGAGGAATTGGACTGATGGAACAGATTACGGAACAGATTGGTGTCAACGAGCAGACACCGCGTGAAATCGTCGAAGAACTCGACCGCTACATTGTCGGTCAGGATGAAGCAAAGCGCTCCGTAGCCATTGCCCTGCGCAACCGCTGGCGCAGCCGTCAGCTCACGGGCACGATGAAAGAAGAAGTCATCCCAAAGAATATTCTCATGATCGGCTCGACCGGCGTCGGCAAAACGGAGATTGCCCGCCGCCTCGCGAAACTCGTCAAAGCGCCGTTCATCAAGGTCGAAGCGACGAAATTCACGGAAGTCGGTTATGTCGGCCGCGATGTTGAGTCGATTATCCGCGATCTGACGGAAGCCGCCGTGCGCATGGTACGCCAGCAGCGCCTTGAGGAAGTACAGGACAAAGCCAAAATACAGGCCGAGGAGCGCATTCTCGATGTCTTTGTCCCCGAACCGAAGAAGTCTCAGAACCCGCTCGGCCGTCTCTTTGGCGGTGACGACGAGGAGGAGAAGGACAAGGCGGACGAAGAGCCGAAAAAATATCAGGCAGGCCGTGAATGGGTCCGCAAACGCCTCGAGAAGGGTGAACTTGAAAAAGAGCTCATTGAAATTGACGTAGAGGAGACGCGCCGTCCAGTCGTGGGCATGTTCTCGGGCTCGAGCCTTGAGGGCATGGGGGACAATCTGCAGGACATGCTCGGCAACATCATGCCAAAGCGTCATAAGAAACGCAAGGTCACGGTCGCACAGGCCCGCAAGATTTTCACGCAGGAGGAAGCGGGCAAGCTCATCGACATGGAAGCCGTAGCGGAAGAAGCCGTCAAGGTCACGGAGTACAGCGGCATTGTTTTCCTCGATGAAATCGATAAAGTGGCCGTCAAGGGCAACAGCTCCGGTGCGGACGTTTCGCGCGAGGGCGTACAGCGCGACATCCTGCCGATTGTCGAAGGTTCGCAGGTCTCGACGAAATACGGCCCGGTCCGCACGGACCACATCCTCTTCATTGCAGCTGGCGCCTTTCATATGGCCAAGCCGTCCGACCTCATCCCAGAGCTGCAGGGCCGCTTTCCTATCCGCGTGGAGCTCAAATCCCTGCGCAAGGAGGATTTCGAGCGCATCCTGACAGAGCCGCAGAATGCCTTGATTAAGCAGTATGCAGCCATGCTCGCTACGGAAGGCCTGAACCTGACCTTTAAGCCCGATGCCATCAGCCGCATTGCCGAACTCGCCTGCGAGGTCAACGAACAGGCTGAGGATATCGGCGCACGCCGCCTGCATACGCTTTTGGAGAAAGTCCTTGAGGATATCAGCTTCAATGCACCGGAACTTGAGGATAAAGATGTTGTAATTGATGCCGATTATGTCAATAAACGTCTGGCAGATATCGTTGTCAACCGCGATTTGTCCCAGTTTATTCTTTGATAAAACAAGCAGAGTGCAGAAATTTATCTGCATTCTGCTTCTCTTTTTTTGCGTTATCCGAAAAAATTGAAAAAAATAAGCAGAGTATCTTTGACTATTTTGAAAAGTATGATAAACTAAATATAGTTCAAAATGAAACAGTATTATCCAGAAACCATTTTAGAGGAGAGCAAAGGAGCGAATATTATGTCGTCTTTACTAGAAAAAACCCGTAAGATTAATCGTCTGCTTCAGCGTTCTGAAAATGTAGAATACGATGGCATTTCCCGTGTACTCAGCAATGTCCTGAATGCAAATGTCTATATCACGAATAAAAAGGGCAAGATCTATGGTTATGCTTTTGTCGATGATTTTGAATGCGACCTCATGATCGACAAAGTCATTGATCAAGGAGAATTCCCGAAGCACTATGTCAACTGGCTCATGCGCATGGATGAGACGAATGCCAATCTGCGTTCGAAAACGGGCATGTGCGCTTATGAAGAAAATACGAAATGCCTGTTCAACGGCAAGAATACGACCATTGTGCCGATTTACGGTGTGGGTGAGCGCATCGGCACGCTGATTGTCGCAAAATACGATGAAGAGTTCGATGATGATGATCTGCTGCTCTGCGAGTACGGTGCTACGGTTGTCGGCATGGAGATGCTGCGCGACCATGCGGAGAAGATTGAAATCGAAGCGCGCAAGAAAGCAACGGTTCAGATTGCCATCAATACGCTGTCGTTCTCGGAGCGCAAGGCTGCATTTGCCATCCTTTCTGCTCTGGACAGCACGGAAGGCCTGCTCGTCGCCTCGAAGATTGCCGACCAGGTCAAGATTACGCGTTCGGTCATCGTCAATGCCCTGCGCAAATTCGAATCGGCCGGTGTCATCTCGTCGAAATCACTCGGCATGAAGGGCACGTATATCAAAGTCCTCAATGAATATCTGCTCGATGAAGTGCAGAAGCTTCGCAACGAATAAGCGGAATGTAAAAAACATAGAACATAACAAACAGGGGAATCCAGCTGCGGCCGGATTCCCCTGTTATGTTTCAGAGATAAAAAATTAGGCGTTGGAAAGCTGCTTGAATTCTTCAAGCTTTTTGAGTGCAGCACCCGAAGCGATGAGCTGGCGTGCGGTTTCAATGCCCTCAGCGATGTCCTTGGCTTTGCCGCCGACATAAATGGCAGCGCCGGCATTTAAGAGAACGATGTCGGTCTTAGGCCCCTTTGCTCCCTTGAGAATATCGAGCGTGACCTGAGCATTTTCAGCAGGGTCGCCGCCGCGGATATCGTCTTTCGTGCAGCGCGTGAAACCAAAATCCTCCGGTTTTACCGTATAGCGGCGGTACCAGCCGTTTTTGAATTCGCAGACGCTCGTCGGTGCACTCATGGAGAATTCATCGAGGCAGTCCTGACCGTAGATGACCATGCCGTTCTTGACGCCGAGCGTCAGCAGAACTTTGGCAAGCGGTTCAAGCAGGTATTCATCGTAAACGCCGAGGACCATGCGCGTCGGATGAGCCGGATTCGTCAGCGGGCCTAAGATATTGAAAACTGTGCGGATGCCGAGTTCTTTGCGGATGGCACCGACGTATTTCATCGATGCATGGTATTTCTGGGCAAACATAAAGCAGAGGCCGATTTTGTCGAGTTCTTCGACGATTTTTTTCGGCGGCTGGTCGAGATTGACGCCGAGGGCTTCAAGGCAGTCGGCCGCACCGCATTTTGAGGAAGCCGCGCGGTTGCCGTGTTTGGCGACCTTGACACCGGCTGCGGCGATGATCATGGCAGCGGTCGTTGAGATATTGATGCTGTGTGCATGGTCGCCGCCCGTGCCGACGATATCGAGCACATCCATATCGTGTTCGACTTTCAATGCGTGGTCGCGCATCGCCATGGCTGAACCGGAAATCTCGTCGATGGTTTCGGCCTTGGTGCTCTTGGTCGAAAGTGCGGCAAGATAGGCGGCATTCTGCACCTGCGTGGTCTCGCCATTCATGATTTCATTCATGACGGTATAGGCCTCGTCGTATGTCAAATCTTCTTTGCTGACAATTTTTTCAATGGCTTCTTTGATCATAGTACATCCTCCTCGTGCGATAATGAGCATGATTCCGATTGAGTTGGAACACTTACACGATAACGTTATCATTAGTATGTAAAGTTGTCAACTTTATCCTGCGGGCGGAAGATTTTTGGCCTGCAAAGAAAAATTTAATTGACAATCCAGCGCGGAATCATTATACTATTATAGTACGCATCGGGATGTAGCGCAGTTTGGTAGCGCGCCTGCTTTGGGAGCAGGATGTCGCAGGTTCGAATCCTGTCATCCCGACCATTCCATTGCGTCAGTAGCTCAGTTGGATAGAGCAACGGCCTTCTAAGCCGTGGGTCGCGGGTTCGAATCTTGCCAGACGCACCATTTGCAAAATGAAGCTTCGGTTTTGACCGAAGCTTTTTTATTGTTTTTACGAAATTCCTCTTGCCTTATCGTATTCTGATATGGTATAATTCGCATATGTGAATTGCATACGGAAGTTTTAGGCGGAGTCTGTTCAACTGCAGGCTCCGTCTAATTTTTTTGCAATCCGCATGATATTTACTTCATTTATCAAGGAGGCCTATTGGGGAATGGAAACTTTAGCCGCAATTATTTTCGTGCTGATGTACATGCTGATTGTTTCAGAAAAGGTTCATCGCACCATTGTCGCCATGATGGGCGCACTCATCATGATCATCGTCGGCATTATGCCGGTTGATACAGCTCTGCATCACATTGATTTCAACACGCTCGGTCTGCTCATCGGCATGATGATTCTCGTGAGCATTACCGCGAAGACCGGACTTTTTGACTATGTGGCCATCAAGACGGCCAAGGCAGCTAAGGCACAGCCGCGCCGCCTGCTCATTTATCTCGGCTTTATCACGGCAATCTTTTCAGCCTTCCTCGATAACGTGACGACCGTCCTTCTGATGGTGCCGGTTACGTTTGCCATTACGAGCAAACTGCACATTCACGTCGTGCCGTTCCTGCTCACGCAGATTCTCGCTTCGAATGTCGGCGGCACGGCTACGCTCATCGGCGATCCGCCGAATATCATGATCGGCAGTGCCGTCAAGGAACTCACGTTTGTCGCGTTTATTGAAAATCTCACGCCGGTCATCCTCGTCTGCATGGTGGCCGTGCTCTTCGTCATGAATGTCCTTTACCGCAAACAGCTCGTCACGAAGCCGGAACTGCAGGCTGAAATCATGCAGATGGATGAAAATAAGGCTCTGAAAGATAAGAAGCTTTTGGCGCGTTCTCTCTTTGTGCTCGCCCTGACCATTCTCGGTTTCTTCACGCATTCGTTTACGCACATCGAGTCCTCCATCGTCGCGCTCTTCGGCGGTTTCCTGCTGCTGCTGCTCGCAGGCGGCAGTCAGAATGCGGTTGATTTTTCGATGCGCAAGGTCGAGTGGGCAACGATTTTCTTCTTCATCGGTCTGTTTGTCGCCGTCGGCGGTCTCAGTGAGACGGGCGTCATCAATGACCTTGCAACGCAGGCTGTCGCTCTGACGCAGGGCGATGTGACGAAGACGTCGCTTCTCGTGCTCTGGCTTTCCGCTCTCGTCTCTTCCGTTCTCGACAATATCCCGTTCGTGGCAACGATGATTCCGCTGATTCAGAATATGGGAGCCATGGGCGTCGATAATCTCGAGCCGGTCTGGTGGAGCTTGTCGCTCGGTGCCTGCCTCGGCGGCAACGGCACGCTCGTCGGCGCTTCGGCAAACCTCATTGTGGCCGGCATGGCAGCGGACCGCGGCGTCAAGATTTCGTTCCTCAATTATTTTAAGATCAGTTTCCCCATCATGATTATGACCATCATGATTTCGACGGTTTACGTTTATCTGCGTTATCTGCTCTGATGCCATGAGGCTCCTCTTTGGAGGAGTCTTTTTTATTTATGGAGGCTGGCAGGATTTCGCGTTTTCGGCAAGAATAGGTACAATAGTAAACATTATTTGGTTGTTTGGAGGGGTTCTCTTGTCGAAATTTGGTGGACGTGGATATGGAATGTGTATCCTGTTCGTGATCATTGGCGCAATCCTTGGCGGCATTCTTGGCGAACTCTTGAAAAATGTGCCGTCGCTTGCCGGAATCATGCCGTTTCTCGTGACGACATACCCGATTTTTGATATGACGCCGGTGACCATCAATCTCTATGTGGTGAAGCTGACGCTTGGTGTGGCCTTTATGCCGAATCTCATGAGCATGCTTGGCATTATTCTGGCCATCGTCCTTTACCGCCGCTATTGAGAGGATTCTTACAGGAAATAAGAAAGGAGAAAATGATATGTTCATTCTGGCATCCGCTTCACCGCGCCGCAGGGAACTTCTGCAGCAGATAAAGGCCAGTTTCACCGTCAAAGTCAGTCAGGCAGAGGAAGTGACGGGCGGCAGTCTGGCACCTGCTGAAATCGTCGTGGAAAATGCCGTCCGCAAGGCAAAGGCCGTATCTGAGGAATATCCCGGACAGGCTGTGCTCGGTGCGGATACCATCGTCTTTTTGGACGGCAGGGTGTTTGGCAAGCCGCATGACGCAGAAGAGGCCAGAAAGATGCTTCGCACCTTAGCAGGCCGTGAACATGAAGTCGCGACAGGCATAGCCTGGCTTCATGATGGACAGGTCTTCACGGATGTCGAGACGACTCGTGTCTTTTTTGCGCCGATGACGGAAGAAGAGATTGCTGCGTACGTGGATACAGGAGAGCCTCTTGACAAGGCCGGAGCCTATGCAATTCAGGGGCAGGCAGCCGCGTTCATCGACTCGATTGCAGGTTCTTTTTCCAATGTCGTCGGTCTGCCTCTTTATGCGGTCTGCCGTCTTGCCGGAAAGGCAGGCGTGGATCTTTATGACAATCATGGTAAGGGATCTTCCGGAGGAGGAGAGACCGCGTGAAAAACTCATTGCCTATGGTTCGGCCGCTTTGAGCAATGCCGAGCTTCTGGCCATCCTTTTGCGCACGGGCACGAGGGAACAGTCTGTACTGCATCTCGCGGAGTCCGTGCTCGGCCGGTATAAGGAGCGCGGCGTGGCCTCGATGGTGCAGATGTCTGTAACCGATCTTGCGGATATCCGCGGCATCGGTCCCTCAAAGGCAGCGACGATACTGGCGGCCGTGGAACTTGGCAGGCGTCTTTCCCAGAAGGCAGCGGCCAAGGTGCAGATTGTGCACGGGCCTGAGGATGCTGCTCATTTTGCGATGCCGCATCTTCGCTACGAACAGAAGGAGCATTTTGCCGTGCTGCTTTTGAATACGAAGAATCATATCCTAGGGCTTCGCGATATCTCGATCGGCAGTCTTTCGGCCTCCATCGTGCATCCGCGCGAAGTTTTCTCTATGGCCATCCGCTATGCGGCGGCTTCGATGATCCTCGTGCACAATCATCCCAGCGGTGACCCGAATCCGAGCCGCGAGGACCTCGCCGTCACGGACCGTTTGGTCAAGGCCGGACGCATTTTGGATATTCCAGTGCTGGACCACATCATTCTTGGCGACAATCGTTTCCTTAGTTTAAAGGAAAAAGGCATGATTTCCTGAATAAATCTTGACGTTCCCCTATTTTGCCATTACAATCCATTATGAGATGTGTTACAATAG
>NZ_JBJEXT010000018.1:0-11443 GCF_051886055.1 Mitsuokella apri
CTGATATCCGGGATGACGAGGTCGATGCCGAGCATATCCTCATCCGGGAACATCAGACCTGCATCGATGACGAGAATTTCATCATCCACGCGGATAACTGTCATATTTTTGCCGATCTCTCCCAAACCGCCGAGGGGGATGATCTGTAATTTTTGCGCTGTTTTAGCCAAAAAAGTACACCTCCAAAAGAATTGCTGAATCATTTTCCGGATTCGATGCCAGATTTATGATACATCTTTTTATGATACACGTATGTTATGGTTGCTGGATAGAAATTCCCTATCGTCTCATCTCTGTCGTTTCACTTCTGCTGCTCTGCCGTACAACCGTACAAATGGACCGTTCCCATACAGCATGACAAAATCCGTACTGCCAAATCTCTGGCATCTGTCATGACGTCATCGCAGGCCGCGAAATAGTAGAAATGATATATGAAGTTTTTATCCGATCAAATCATTCTTTTTTATTTTATCATCAAGGACGCCATAAATCAATGTAAAAAGACACTTCCAATCGGAAGTGCCTTAATTTTTGCTGACAATATTTGAGAAGAAGCACTCAGCTGAGAATTTTCACGCCGTAATGGACCTTGCTGTATTTGCCGCCCATAATAGTCGTAAAACTCAGGCGCGCAAATTCGAGGCTGCGCGCATTCTCCTTGAAAACGACGCGGTGCCTTGCCACGCGGCAGGCCTCCTCAATCATCTCGGGCGAAACCGGTGCATGGTTGGCAACGGTGCGCAGCGGCGACAAACTCTTGCTTTCAAGCAGCGGGTGGCGGAACATCGGGTCAAAGTAAACGACATCAACGGATTTATCATCCTGCTGCTGCAGATACGAAAAAGCATCGGCACAAATGGTGCGGACACCGCGCATGGCCTCTTGAATGGGCCAATTCTCAGCCTTAAAATGCGCAAGGCCATAGCCTACGACCGTTTCAATGAGGGGCTGGGATTCTATGCCCGTGACGAACCCCTCCGGCCCCACGGCAAAACTGGCGACAATGGCATCGGCGCCAAAGCCCAATGTACAGTCAAGCACGCTCATGCCGCGCGCGAGATCCATGGCCTCCACCATGCGGTCTCCCGTGCCGGCACTGCCAAAGCGCAGGTTCTTGAGGCGCAGATGCGCCATATTCGGATGAAAGAACAGGTCGCCAGACGGCGTCGAAAGCGTCAGCAGCCCCTGCTTGGCGATCAGGATAAAATCCACGCCATAGCGCTCGCGCAGAGCCCTGCCTGACAGATTGTCGCGCGGCACATAGGGAATGTGCGCGTGCTCTGCAGCCCATTTCGCCAGGGCGACCGCTTCTTCTGCACATTTTCGTCCCGTTGTGGCAATTGCCTTCATTTATACGTACCTCTCTATCTCTCTTTACTCTTTGAAAATCAAAAACCAAACCCCGTGCGCTTGAACATCTTGGCGAGTTCTTCGCTGCTGAATTTGAGGATGGTCGGACGGCCGTGCGGGCAGGTGTACGGGAAAGCCGTATGCG
Organism: Mitsuokella apri; assembly: GCF_051886055.1. NCBI lineage: Bacteria > Bacillati > Bacillota > Negativicutes > Selenomonadales > Selenomonadaceae > Mitsuokella > Mitsuokella apri. Next base: position 1,496 of record NZ_JBJEXT010000018.1, read on the forward strand.
CGAGCTCGTCGAGAATAATCTGCATCTGGCGAAAGCTCAGCTCCTCGCCGGCCTTGATGGCCGCGCGGCAGGCTGTCGTCGCGAGACAGGCCTGACGGATTTCCTTAGCCGTCGTTTCATGCATCTCCATGAGATTCGTCAAAATTTCGCGGATGATGTCCTCAGCCTCGCTGACCGGCACGTCGGCAGGCACTTCCATCAAGCGGAAGTCCTGCTCACCGCTCATTTCCATATGGAAGCCTAGCGAGGCGAACAGCTCCTGATTCTTTTCGACAAGTTCCGCTTCCTTGGCATCAAAACTCAAAATCTGATGCACCAAGAGCTGCTGGGACGGAATATCCCCGGCCATGGCCGAAAACTTGTCAAACAGAATGCGCTCATGCGCGGCATGCTGGTCTACGATGTAAAGTCCTTTGGCATCCTGCGCGATGATGTACGTGAGGTCAACCTGACCAATCGGCACGACACTGCCTTCATAGGCCAAGTCCTCCTGTGCAGCAGTATCCGTTGTTTTTTTTGCAGAGGGTACCGTCTCAGAAAAACAATTTCCCGCAAATCCCTGCTGCTCCTGCGGAGCCTTTTCTGCCACGATGCCGGAATCTGCAGGATTCTTTATCGCGTGCTCAGAGCGCATTTTTTCCTGTACAGCAGAAAAATCGGCCATTGAAGCAGGCGAAGCGCGGTGCACGGCCTCATAAATCGTCTGCGGCCGCTGCGAATAAGAGGTGCCGGCCGGGCTTCCTGCTGCAGACGACGCCGCCGGCGATGAAGACGGGAATGACGACGAAAACGACGCGGCACGCGAAACGCCCGGAATCACAGGGGTATCGATGGGCTCTGTCGCCGGCACAAACTGCATGGGCTCCATCGTCACGTGATTTTCCGGCTTTTCGACCACGGCGGCGACTTCGCCGAGTCCCCTGCCTGCCGGCCTTATAGCATCGAGCACGGCCTTGTAGACTGCCTTGAAAATGCGGCTCTCATCCTCAAATTTCAATTCGCTCTTCTGCGGATGCACATTGACATCGACAGAACGCTGCGGCACTTCAATATTGATGACCGTCAACGGAAAGCCGCTCTTTGGAATCAGGGATTTATAAGCGTTGTCGATGGCTTTGGCAATCGCGCGGTTCTGGATGATGCGCGAATTGACGATATACGTCTGCCACGCGCGGCTGCTCTTGAGCATCGAGGGTTTGGTGATATAGCCGGAGATTTTGACATCCTCATCCTCGAGCGAAAGGCCGAGCAGGGAGTCTGCGGCCTTCGCGCCGTAAATCGCCTGAATCGCATCGTAGAGATTGCCGTTGCCCGGTGTCACGACCGACATCTTGTTATTATTGATGAAATGAAACTCGATATCCGGACGCGACAGGGCGAGTTTGACGATGAAATCGTTGATTTTCGAGCCTTCTGTATGATTCGTCTTAAGAAATTTTTTGCGCGCCGGCGTGTTGAAGAAGAGGTCTTCTACTTTGACCGTCGTGCCCAAACTGCAGCCTGCTTCCATAATATCCGGTTCCTTGCCGCCCGTGATCAGCACGCGTGTGCCGAGGTCGTCGCCTGCGCGGCGCGTCAAAAGCGTAAAGCGCGAGACGGAAGCAATCGTCGGCAGTGCTTCGCCGCGAAAGCCCAAGGTGCCAATCGTGTTGAGGTCGCTGACTTCGCGGATTTTGCTCGTCGCATGGCGCAGGATGGCAAGGCGCGCATCCTCGGCGCTCATGCCTTTGCCGTTGTCCGTCACGCGCATAAAGCTCGTGCCGCCGGCCATAATCTCGACTTCAATGCGTGTCGCACCCGCGTCCATCGCATTCTCGACAAGCTCCTTGATGACCGAAGCCGGCCGTTCGACGACTTCGCCCGCGGCAATTTTATTGATGGTATTATCATCGAGTACATGGATCATGCTCATGCTTTGCCCGCCTCCCTCTTGGCCTGTGCCTGCAGTTTATAAAGTTCATTCATCGCCTCAAGCGGCGTCATCGTCATGACGTCAAGCGAAAGCAGAGCATCGCTGAGGCTTGAAGCAAAGAGCGAACCCATGCCCTGTTCTGTGGGCCGCGGCGTTTTGCTTTCCTTCGCCACATCCTGTTTCACAGGAGCTGCAGCCGGTTCTTTTTTCTCGCTTGAACCAGCGCTTGCGGCATTTGGTGCCTCTGCTTCCAATTCGGCAAGGATTTCTTCGGCGCGGCTCGTAACCGATTTGGGCAGGCCTGCGAGCCGTGCGACGTGGATGCCATACGATTTATCCGCGGCACCGCGCACAATACGCCTTAAAAAAGCCACCTGATTGCCGCGTTCCTTGACAGCCACGCAGAAATTCTTGATTTTGTCGTCTTCAAGGTCCGTGAGTTCATGGTAGTGCGTAGCAAACAGCGTCTTGGCATGGACTTTCTTCTCGATGTACTCAATGACGGCTTTGGCAATGCTCATGCCGTCAAAGGTACTCGTGCCGCGGCCAATCTCATCGAGAATGACGAGACTGTTCTTCGTCGCATACTTCAAAATCTGTGCGACTTCGTTCATTTCCACCATGAAGGTGCTCTGGCCGCTGACGAGGTCGTCGCTCGCGCCGATGCGCGTAAAGATGCGGTCAACCGGTGAAATCGAAGCCTCGCGCGCCGGAATAAAGCTGCCGATCTGCGCCATCAGCGTCAAAAGTGCCACCTGGCGCATATAAGTCGACTTGCCCGCCATATTCGGGCCCGTGATCAGCATGATTTCACAGTCATGATGGTCAAGATGCGCGTCATTCGGCACAAAGAGGTCGCGCGTCAAAATGCGTTCGACGAGCGGATGACGGCCGTCCTTGATATCGATGACCCCGTCCGTACGCATCTGCGGCCGCACGTAATTGTACGTACCCGCCGCCTCGGCAAGGCTCGCAAGCACATCGACAAGGGCAATTTCATGCGCTGTCTGCTGGATTTCCGTCAAATGCGACTTGATGATTTCGCGGACTTCGGTGAAAAGATTGTACTCAATGTTGACAATCTTTTCCTGTGCACCGAGGATTTTCGTCTCGAATTCCTTGAGCTCTTCCGTAATATAGCGCTCGGCATTCGCAAGCGTCTGTTTGCGGATATAGCGGTCCGGCACGAGGTCCGTGCCGCTGTGGCGGACTTCAATATAATAGCCGAAGACCTTATTGTAACCGATTTTCAGGGCTTTGATGCCCGTTTCCTTTTTCTCGCGTTCTTCGATTTCCTGCAGCATCTTTTTGCTGTCGTGCGAAATGCGGCGGTATTCGTCGAGCTCTTCATTGTAGCCGGATTTGATGATGCCGCCCTCGCGCAGACTGATGCCGGGGTCCTCCACAATGGAGCGTTCCAAAAGGTCGACGAGCTCATCAAAGGTCTCGATATGACGGACCGCACGCTTGAGCATGGGCGCATGGACATCTTTGAGCCCCTCGCGTATGCCCGGCAGGCAGCGCAGGGAAATTTTAAGAGCGATGAGGTCGCGCGCGTTGGCTGTGCCGACTTCGATGCGCGTAAGCAGGCGCTCAAAATCGTGAATTTCACGGCAGCCCTCACGCACATTGCCGCGCAGGGAAAAATTCTTCGTGAATTCCTCGACCGCATCGAGACGGCGCGTGATTTCTGCGATGTTCAAAAGAGGATATTCCAGCCATTTCTTTAAAAGGCGGCTGCCCATGGCCGTTTCCGTGAAATCGAGAACATCTAAGAGCGTATTCTTCTTGCCGCCATCGCGCAGATTGCGCGTGATTTCGAGATTGCGCAGCGTATAGGTATCAATGACGAGATTTTCCGAAGCATCGAGATACGTCAGCTGATTAAGCTGCGTGAGGTCCGTGCGGACGGTCTCATGCAAATAATCGAGCAGCGTCGCCACGGCTTCTTTCGCGGCTTCATCACTGGGGCGCACATCAGCAGCAAAATGTTCGACAATGCGGTCCTCGACATGCGCAGAAACCTCCTCAATCGGCGTGAAGGAACAATGCGGCAGACGCAGCGCCGCGAAGTCCCGGAGTTCCTGTGCAAATGTCAGCCTGCCGACGACGAGCAGCTCCGGCATCATCAGGCGGTAAAGTTCATCGAGGAGCATCTGCAGGCGGTTGCCGCCCGCGTAAATACCATAGAAACATTCACCCGTCGAGATATCCGCACCGGCCAGTACGATTTTATCCTCTTTCTCGTAAACCAGCGCGATGTAATTATTCTGCGTGGCCTGCAGGGCCGACTCTGAGAGGATTGTGCCTGGCGTCACGACCTTGATGACCTCGCGCTTCGTCAGTCCTTTGGCCTTCGGGTCGCCGATCTGCTCGGCGATGGCCACTTTATAGCCGCGCTTGACGAGTTTATTGACATACGTTTCCGCGGCATGATACGGCACACCGCACATCGGCGCATCCTGCCCTTTGCTGCGGCTCGTCAGCGTCAGTCCGAGCTCTTTTGAGACGAGCTTGGCATCGTCAAAAAACATCTCATAAAAATCGCCAAGACGGAAAAACAAAATGGCTCCGGGGTTCTGTTCCTTCGTCGCCAGATACTGCTGCATCATGGGAGTCATTTCCATAAAATCCAAACACCTCCTGAAATCCTAAAATGAATTGATTCCTTCTATTATATAGGGCCTGAGTCTCAGTCAAAAAGGCGCGCCGGCAGAAAGCCAGCACGCCCGTCATTTGCCTCAGCTATTGACTTTTTCGCCCTTGAGCACCCATGTCTGCGGGTGCGTGATTTTAACGTCAATGAAGTCGCCGGCCTGTTCGCCGTCATGCGGGAACAGAACAATTTTATTCGTGCGCGTACGGCCCATCCAAACCGCATCGTCATTCTTGCTCGGCCCTTCGACCATGATCTCCATAGTTCTGCCGAGAAGTTTCTGGTTGATTTCAAGGCTGATTTCGTTCTGAACAGCCATAAGCTGATTCAGGCGCTCTTTCTTGACTTTTTCATCGACCTGGTCCGCCATCGTCGCCGCCGGCGTGCCCGAACGCTTCGAGTAGATGAACGTATAGGCCGAATCGTAGCGAATCTCACGCAGGAAGTCGAGCATCTCGCGGAAATCCTCATCCGTTTCACCCGGAAAACCGACGATGAGGTCTGTCGTCAGGCTGACGTCCGGAATCTCTTTGCGGATGCGTCCGACGAGTGCACGGTACGATTCCACCGTATAAACGCGGTTCATCTTCTTGAGGATGTGGTTGCTGCCGTACTGCACGGGCAGATGGATGTGCTCGCAGAGATGCTCGCCATCGCGGATGGCCGCGATGACCTTATCCGACAAATCCTTGGGATGCGAGGTCATGAAGCGCACGCGGCGGATGCCCGGCACTTTGTCGACCATCTTTAAGAGGTCGGCAAAGTCAGCTTTTTTGTGGTCCTTGCCGTATGAATTGACATTCTGCCCGAGCAGCGTGACTTCTTCGTAGCCAGCGGCCACGGCCTGCTCGACTTCCTTGACGACATCTTCGGGCAGGCGGCTGCGCTCGCGGCCGCGCACATACGGCACGATGCAGTACGTGCAGAAATTGTTGCAGCCGTACATGATGGGCACCCAGGCCGAAAGTTTGCCCGCGCGCGCCACGGGGACATCATCGGGAAGCTCCGTCTCGCCGAGCTGTACGTCGACGAGATGGCCATGCTCCTGCTGAATTTCCTGCACGATATGCGTGAGCTCATGCACCTTGTTCGTGCCGAGCACAAAATCGATATGCGGTGCGCGCCTTATAAGAGCATCGCCCTCTTTCTGCGCCATGCAGCCCGTGATGCCAAAAATCAGCTCCGGATTTTTCCGTTTCAGATGCTTGATCTCGCCGATTTTGCCGTAAACGCGGTCTTCGGCTGTCTCGCGCACGCAGCAGGTGTTGATGAGGATGAGGTCAGCATCCTCCATCGACTCCGTCTTTTCATAGCCAATCGTGCGCAGCTGCCCCATCATGCGTTCCGCGTCGCTCTGATTCATCTGGCATCCGTATACTATCAGTTCAGCGAAACGGTGAACTTTTCCATCTATAATCTTCATATATAAAAATCCGTCCTTTATTTTATGATAATCAATAGATTATTGTATCAGACAAACGCTTCCTTGTCTATCCTGATTTTCTGTCTCTATTCATAAAACACGAATAGCCTATCCGCTTTTACAGATAGGCTACAGGGCTACTCCTCCGCACCATTTAGGATCCTGCCAAGATACCAGCGGCTGGTGAATGCCTTATAAGAACCATCAGGATGCACGACAAAGTAGACGGTGAACTGCGGCAGGATACAGATATCGGTAGCGCCAGTATAGGAAACGACCTTCTCTTTTCCCGAAGCAGTTTGCCAGACACGCATCGAGAAAGAAGCATCTCCGGCATCCCGGATTGATTCGTAGGAAGGAAAGGACTCGATGTATTCCTCACCCTTTTCCTGCACACTGTATATCAGGTAGCGCGGCAAGAATATGAAAACGGCAATGCTGACGAGGCCAATGATGAGACCGCCTGAAAGCTGCCAAGGTCTTTTCATTCGGAATCCCCCTATTCTCATTATAGGGTAATGAAGGATTTCTGCATTTCCCCCGCTTCCTGGAATTTTCCTTTTGCCAGACGGAGCTGTTCCTCGATGGTGGAGAAAATCAAATTGACCTGCTGGTCATCGTAGGCATAGGCATTGCGATTGGCCAGTTTGCCAAGCTGCTGGATGCGATGACAGATGTCATTGGTTCGCTTTGTGGCAAGTTCTTTGAACTTTTCCTGCTTTGAACTGGTCTTGTCATCAGCTTGCTCATCCTGAAGCATCTCATCATCAGCGGGCGTATCGGCCTTCCCGTCCAGATATTCCTGTGTCTCTTCTTCCATGTATATAACCTCTTTTCATTTGCCAATCTTGAACATTTTTTCTTTTACCCGAGTCATGGCATTCTTTACGTCTATGATTTTTTGCCAAGCCCCGGCTCCATGGCACTTACATTTCCTCGCCTGATAAGCATGTATCGCTTCCAGCTGATCCATTGCATCAAGCTGCTGCTCTGTCAGGCCATCGTTCTGCAACGAAACTTTGTGAACATCTTTCATCATCTGCTATCTTTCAGAATGGAATTTCTTCATCCGGAATATCCAACGACGCCTGGTAAGACGATGGCGTTGCGGTGGATGATTCCATGTTTCCTGATGCGGTGGCCTCCGTTGTCTGATCTTTATCGTCAGGTGATGCAGTTGGCTGTGCCAGAGGAATTTTCCGCGAATCCAGGAACTCAACCATGACCGCCTTGATGATGGTCTTTTTATGAGCAGTTCCCTGTTCGTCTTTGTAATCATCATTTGCCAAGCTGCCTTTGACCAGTACCATTCTCCCCTTGATCAAGTTCTTCTGACAGGATTCTGCCAGCTTATTCCAGGCGACGATGTGAAAGAAGTCCGTCGGATAGTTCCCCTCGGCATCTTTCGTGAACGATTTACGAACGGCAATGTCAAAGCTGACGACAGATGTTCCCTTCTTGGTGTAGCGAAGCACTATGTCGGTTGAGACACGCCCAGATAAAACCACAAGATTCATGAATCATGCCACCTCTCATTCCGTTGGTTTCTTATAGCGAAACGGCCCCGCATTCGTTTTTCCCTGTTTCTTTTTCGGATGGTATCCCATCTCTTCAAAAACGGGTTTCCCGTTCCGGTCTGGCAAAGTCGTTTTGCATTCCGGATACTTGGAGCATCCCCAGAAGTAACTCTTCTTTCCGTTCTTTGTTGTCCAGCGACGCATCATGGGGCTACCACATTTGGGGCAGCGCACCACATCTTTTGGCGGGGGAATCTCGCAGCTCTTTGCTTCTTCCAGCAGTTGCTGCACGAACCGGCTCTGCTCTTGGAAGAAATCTTGCAGCCGCATCTCCTTGCGGCTGATAGCATCCAAGCTCTGTTCCCAGCGGGCAGTAATATCCGGATACGTAATGCTATCCGACAGAATTCGCAGCAGCAGGTATCCCTTCTCGGTCGGGATTAGGTTCTTCTGACGCGTAACAGAAACGAAGCCTCTCTTCTGGATAGTCTCAATGATGCCAGCTCTTGTTGCTTCCGTGCCGATACCGGAACAATCTTTCAAGGTTGCCTTCAAGGAAGCATCCTTCACATACTTGCCGATTTCCTTCATGGCCTTCAGCAAGGTGGACGCATTGTAGCGCGCTGGCGGTTTCGTCGTGCGCGTCTGGATTCGGCTCTCCTGGAACGAAACGGCATCCCCCTGCTTCACGGCAGGGAGCTTTATCTCCGGATGATTCTCTCCTTCCTTCTCCTCCAAAGCTCCGTGATAGAGCTGCTTCCATCCATCGTCCAAAATGACCTTACCGGATGCATGGAAGGATTCACCTGCGCAGCGGATCTGTATCTTTGTGGACAAAAAGGTCTGTGGCTGATAGAACTGCGCAAGGTAGGCTTTCGCTACTAATGTATATAGGTTCTGTTCCTTCTCCGTCAGCTTGTCCCATTCCGGCGTAATCGTTGTCGGGATGATGGCATGATGCGCAGAGATTTTCTTGTCATTCCAAGCCCGGCTGCGCAGCGAAGGATCGGCATGTTCCACCATTTGAGCAAGGTCATCCGTCAACGCGCACAGGCTTTTCAGGATAAGGGGAACATCGGCCAGCTGATTGGTCGGCAGGTAATCACAGTCTGAACGCGGATACGTGGTGAGTTTCTTTTCGTATAAACTCTGCTGCGTATCCAGAACTTCCTGCGGAGAATAGCCGTAAATCTTGCCTGCATCAATCTGGAGAGAGGACAGTGAGTATGGAAGTTTGGGCTGTGACTGTCCCTTCTTTTGCTCGACAGATTCCACAACGCCCGGCTCCTGCCGGATTTCTTCTGCAAGCTGTTCAGCAGGCTCGCGTTTGACAAGACGCCCTTCTTCGTCCTGCCCCGCTGTATGTTCCTGCGGCTTCCATGTCGTAGTGATTACGCCATTCGGATGCTCCCAGTCTACCTGCAAGAGATAATAGTCTTTCGGCTTGAAGTCGCGAATCTCCAATTCACGCCGCACGACCAATGCAGTTGTCGGCGTCTGCACACGTCCTACGCTGATCGTGCCGGTGTAGCCAGCTTTCTGTGAACGGATGGTATACATGCGCGTGAGATTCATGCCGATCAGCCAATCGGCCCGCTGCCTTGCCAGCGCAGAATTGCGCAGTCCGACAAAATCTCGATTGTCCCGGATATCCGCCAGTGCGGTTTTGACGGATTTTTCATCCAGTGCATTCAGCAGGATGCGCTGAACCGGCTTCTGGTTCAGAACACCAAGCTGGTTCAAGACCTCATCCACGAGCAGCTGTCCTTCCCTATCCGGGTCCCCCGCATTGACAATACAGTCTGCTTTTGCCACCAGGGACTTGATGACTTCATATTGTTCTTTTGCACTACTAGATACTTTGTTCTTCCAATGTTCCGGGATGATTGGCAAGTCTTCCAGCCGCCAGGCGTGAAGCTTCTTGTCATAATCCTCCGGATCATACTGTTGCAAGATATGACCGAAGCACCACGTAACGATGTCATTTCCACACTCGATATATCCATTCCGCTTCGACATATGCCCCAGTCCATGCGCGATAGCTTGTGCGAGACTGGGCTTTTCGGCGATAAAAAGCCGCATCCAAATCAACCCCTGACTTCATGAACAGACGAAAACAAGCTATTCCCTGGTGCCGTTTGGGCCGGCGTCTCTGCCTGTTCGGCTTCTCCTTCAGAATGCGCTTCTGCTGTCTCCGCATCCTCTGTCTGCTTGTCATCTTCAAGCGAAGTTTCTTCTGGTTTGGCTGCGGCCAAGAGGCTTTGCAGGGTTTCCTGATTCAAAGGCACGCCGTTTTTTCGCAGCCCTTCTAAGAGCTGACGGCTGAAGCGCGCGACTTTCTTTTCCTTTAAGTTGCTGATGGACTCCATCAACTTCTTTTTCTGTTCCGTCAGTTCGGCAACCTTGTTGTCGATTGACCGGATCTTCCCTTCTTTCGCTG
>NZ_JBJEXT010000018.1:11543-13769 GCF_051886055.1 Mitsuokella apri
CCTTCTTTCGCTGCAATCGATTCATCAATCTTCTTGTCATCCATCTAATCACCCTTCTCTTGCCGGGCTTGTTGTTGCTTCAAGAAAATCAAGACCGTTTCCCGGTCATAGTTATCCAGAATGCCCGCTTCTTCAAACAGGAGTCCTGCCTTGATGAGCTTCTGATAGCGTTTTTGTTGGTTGAGTCTTTGAATCTGACGCTCCAACTTGCGTGTTTCCTGCGACGACCGGACCAATTGATCCTCAATCCTCTTCAGACGCGCTTCCTGTCTCGCGAGACGATCCATGACATTCACCTCAGATTTCCTTTTATCCCTATTATAGCAGAACCACTACATATTGTATATAGCATGGTAAAAATATTGATAAAACCACTATATATTGTGTTTTAGCTGTGATATAATGAGTGGTGTCAGGGGAACGAGATGTGCAGTTAGGAGTTTCTCTTGCGAGAAACTCGGGGGATACGGCGAGGAGCCGTTTTCGATGTCCACGATGGACATCACCCTAAAGGGTATTCTGCCGCTCACTGCGCTCGCTGAACCTGCCGTTGGCTAAGAGAGACGAAAGGAGGCTGGCCATGGCAGTCTTTCATTTCGAGATAAAATCAGACAGGAGAAAGGGTGGAAAGCAGACCTCTGCTCTGCAACACGTCAAATACATCAACCGCGAAGGGCCTTACCAGGATGCCGATGAGCGGGAACTCATCAAGATGCCTGCGGAGAATGTAATCACAGGGCCGGAACTGCAAGAACACGCCCCAGGAAGGGAACTGCTCCTCTACAGCAGTCCATTCGGGGTCATCAAGCAAGATGATTCCGGTATCCGGGTATCGCGTAACGCTTCCACGCAAACCGTTGCCATTGCGCTAGAAGTAGCCAAACGGCTTTACGGCAATGCGCTGGAACTGCGGGGGCAGGAACGCTTCCAGCAGCAGGCAGTTACAGCTTCCAGTCAGCTTCACTTGGACATCCAGTTTCAATCTCATCTTCATCAGGAAGCTGTCACACGAAAGATAAAGGAGCAAGGACATGAGCGACGAATTTTTGAAGCAGCCGGAGGACGCTACGGAGTCCCCGTCTTCTCCCCAGGAGATGCCATCTTCCCCTCTGGAATCCCCGGCGCCTTCCCCATCGGATCCGGAAGTGGAGAAAGCGGATCGGGAATTCCTGAGTCCGACACTGAACGACATACCGTCACAGAAATTGCCAGAACAGGATGGAGCCTGCCAGCATTGTCCGGCAGGAATGTGGTTTTATCGGGGCGACAGCCTGACGTGCTTCTGTCTCGCAATGCGAGCCATCAGCTACAGCGACGCATCCGAAGACGACAAGATGCCCTTCCTAAGCTGCGATGGGATGTATCTGGCACTCGAAAAAATGCAGTCGAAGCGAGCGTGAAGGAAATCCTGCACAATCTGCAATATCACCTTGACAAAACATTCGCCTCCAGTCACGTGCAGTACATCAACCGCGAATCCGTCTTCGAGCAGCGAGGCGGCTGCGTCTATAAAGCGCACCATCTTCCAAGATGGGCGAAAGACAATCCGCTGGACTTTTTCCGTGCTTCGGATCAGCATGAGCGCGGCAACGGGGAGCGTTACAAAGAGATTGTCTTCTCACTGCCGAATGAACTCTCGCTCTCTCAACAGAAAGAGATCATCCAGCGATTCCTGGATGCACACATGAAGAACTACTATTATGCCTATGCCATCCACGATAAGATTGGCACGATGAGCAACGGCGAACACCATACGCATGTGCATCTGATGTTCTCGACGCGTGAAATCGATGACTGCGAGCGGAAACAGGAACGGCAGCCAGACGTATTTTTTTCGCGGGTCAATCCAAAGCACCCCGAAAAAGGTGGCTGTCGCAAGTCTGGCATCTGGAACGGGAAGGATCGCGCCAAGAACCTTTCTGTCCTCCGTGAAGATTTTGCACGAATCCAGAATGAGGTACTGGCGAAATACGGCATCCCCGTCCGCGTGGATCACCGCAGTCTGAAAGCACGCCGCCAAGAAGCCCTAGCCAAAGGCAATACGTTCCTGGCGGAACTGCTTGACCGCGTTCCAGAACGTGCGGTAGGCCCGCTTGCTCTCTTGGAGCGGGGAAACCGTAACGTTCTTGCTCAGAAAAAACTTCGCGCCCTGAATCAGTCAAAAGAAAAAAATATTGTCGCGAAGACATTCCTGATGGATGGAATGCGTCGCGACAAGCTGATGAA
>NZ_JBJEXT010000019.1:0-2758 GCF_051886055.1 Mitsuokella apri
TCATGCGGATCTTACCGGATACATGCGCCAGTACAACATGACCATTCTCCAGCTCCACCTGGAACATCGCATTCGGCAGTGCTTCCAGGACTTTGCCTTCTACTTCAATAACATCTTGCTTCGACATGTCATTCTCCCTTTATCAAATTGAAATTGGTTGGGCCAAACGCCATGCCCAACAACAGGTTATCTTCTAAAAATACATATATCATTGTAATGGGCGGCCTAAGTGGCCGCCCTTACAATAACATCTATCATTCGGTCTGCAGCGGCGGGAAAATCCCCGCCGCCGGCAGTTCACCTTTTAAGCCTTCTTCAGGACATCGATGAGGTCCTGCGTGACTTTCTCGATGGACTGTCTGCCATCGACTTCCGTATAGAGACCGGCTTTTTCGTAGTAGTCGATCAGAGGCTTCGTCGAAGCTTCGTATACGGAAAGGCGATTTTTCATCGTCTCAGCGTTGTCATCCGCACGCTGGAAGAGCTCGCTGCCGCATTCATCGCAGATGCCCTCTTTTTTCGGAGGGTTGAACTTCGTATGATACGTGGCACCGCACTTCTTGCAGATGCGGCGTCCGACTGCGCGCTCGATGAGGTCTTCAGCCGGAACGTTGATGTTCAGGACACGCGTGAGCTTGAGGCCGAGGTCCTTCAGGATGCCCGTCAGGGCGTCTGCCTGCTCGACCGTGCGCGGGAAGCCGTCAAGGATGAATCCCTTCTTGCAGTCGTCTTTGGCGAGACGCTCGCGCACAATGCCGATCGTGACAGAATCCGGAACAAGCTTGCCTGCGTCCATGCACGCTTTTGCCTGCTTGCCGAGCTCCGTTCCCTCTTTTACCGCTGCACGGAACATATCGCCCGTGGAGATATGGGGAATGTCAAATGCTTTGACAAGCTCAGCCGCCTGCGTGCCTTTGCCAGCACCCGGGGGGCCCATTAACAAGATATGCATAATATGCTTCCTCCTCTTATTTCATGAACCCTTCGTAATGACGCATGACGACCATGGACTCAATCTGCTTCATCGTCTGCAGGGCAACGCCTACGACAATGAGCAGGGCCGTACCGCCGAAATAAACGCCCTCAATATGCGTTGCCGCAGCAATCATATTCGGGAGAACGGCGATGAAGGCCAGGAACACGGAACCGGCAAGCGTGATACGAGTCATGACATGATCCAAATAATCTGCCGTTGGCTGACCTGGGCGGATGCCCGGGATGAAGCCGCCGTATTTTTTCAGATTGTCTGCCATATCCGGAATCTTTATCGTTACGGCCGTGTAGAAGTAAGTGAAGAAGATGATCAGGCCGACATAAAGTGTCGTCTGAAGCGGCTTGCCCCACTCCAAGTAGCTTGCAACCGTCTTGACCCAGGGCACATCGATGAACTGGGCCACGGTCACCGGGAACATCAGCACGGATGACGCAAAGATGATAGGAATGACGCCCGCCTGATTGACTTTCAGCGGGATATGGCTGGAATGGCCGCCGTACGCTCTCTGACCAACCACGCGCTTCGCGTAGGAAATCGGAATGCGGCGGAAGCCCGTCTCAATGTGGACAACGAAGACGACCATCGCGAGCGCGATGACGCCAAACATGAACACACTGAAATAGCTGATGGTACCAGCCTGTACATAGTGATAAATCGTTCCGATATTTTTCGGCAGGGCCGCGACGATACCGGCAAAGATGATCAAAGAGATACCATTGCCGACACCCTGAGCCGTGATCTGCTCACCAACCCACATGAGGAACACCGTACCGGCCGTCAGCGTGATCGCGATGATCAGAATATTGACGGGGTTCGGGTTCAAAATGGCAGCCTTCAGGCCGATGGACATGCCAAGAGCCTGGAGGAATGCCAGAACCACTGTGAGATAGCGCGTGACCTGCGTCGTCTTCTTGTGCCCCTCTTCGCCTTCCTTCGACCACTGTTCGAGCGTCGGGATGACGACATTGAGGAGCTGGATGATGATGGCCGCATTGATGTACGGCGTGATGCTCATCGCGAAGATGGAAAACTTACTGAACGCACCACCGGAAAAAAGGTCTAAGAGACCGAACAGATTACCATTTGCAAAGAGTTTCTCTATTGCAGTCGGGTCAACTCCCGGAACAGGGATGTGCGTCCCCAAACGGAAGATGGCAAACATGATCAACGTGAAGATGATCTTCTGCCGAAGTTCGGGTATCTTAAAGATGTTGCTAAGGGCGGAAAGCACCTCAGATCACCTCGACTTTGCCACCTGCTGCCGTAATCTTCTCTTCTGCGGATTTCGTGAAGCCGTTTGCACGGACCGTCAGCTTCTTCGTCAGTTCGCCGTTGCCGAGGATGCGGATGCCGTCCTGAACGTTCTTCAGGATGCCGGATTCTACGAGCACAACCGGATCAACCGTCGTGCCATCCTCAAAGCGATTGAGCGTCTCAACGTTGACTTCTGCGAACGTCTTAGCCCAGACATTCTTGAAGCCGCGTTTCGGGAGACGGCGGTAAATCGGCATCTGGCCGCCTTCAAAACCCGTGCGTACGCCGCCGCCGCTGCGGGAGTTCTGGCCCTTCATGCCGCGGCCAGCCGTCTTGCCATTGCCGGAACCGAGGCCGCGGCCTACGCGGTTGCGGACCTTGCGGGAACCAGCTGCTGGCTGTAATTCATTTAACTTCATCTAGTGCACCTCCTGTCTCGTCTTAGTCTGCGATTTCTTCTACCTGAATCAGATGCTCGACCTTGTGGAGCTGGCCACGGATGGCCGGATT